>NZ_JAWLCK010000031.1:0-26942 GCF_041687175.1 Lutispora sp. | reverse complement strand
CATCACGGGTTTCTTCATTAAGGTTTTCTAGTTTCTCAAACATAAGCTCTGCAATTCCATCAGGTATTTGGATTCCACGTATAGATTCCTCTTTCAATTCCCAACTGGAATTTTCAGCATTAAAAATAAGTATATTATTTTCATAAAGTGATATTAATAACTGTCCTAAAAATAGAGGTATACAGTAAGTTTCACGATATAGTTTATCTGATATTAAACTTGCACTCTCTTTGGAGCAGCATAATGCTCCCTCAATAAATTCAATAGTTTCTTTTTTATTAAAGGAAGATAAAGCAATATTTTCTACGCAGACTCCTTCATCTGCTATTTCTTTAATAGTAGACGATAATGGATGTTCTTCACTTACTTCGTTATTGCGATATGCTCCTACAAGAAGCACATAGTTTAGTCCCGTATCATTGCATAAATGACTTATGAGTTTCAAAGAAGATAAATCAGCCCATTGGAGATCGTCCAAGAATAATACCAATGGATGTTCCTTTTCAGCGAATATCTTTATAAAGTTGCTGAATGCCATTAAGAATCGGTTTTGAGCTTCCTTAGGATTGAGAGCTTCAATAGGTGGTTGAGGTCCAATTAACAATTCTACTTCAGGAATAAGTTCTGTGATAATAGCACCGCTGCTTCCTAAGGCTTTGAATATTTTCTTTCTCCATAAAATAAGCTCTTCCTTGCTCTCTGTCATAATCATTTTCAAAATACTCCCAATAGCAGTTACAAAAGGAGCATAAGGTATATTTTTATGCACCTCATCAAATTTCCCATATGCAAAATAACCTCTTTTTATGGCAATAGGCTTTAGTACTCGGTTTATCAACATAGTTTTCCCTACACCAGGATATCCACTTACCAGTAATAACTCACCTTCACCGTTACATACTCTCTCAAAGGCATCTTTGAGCAAATCGATTTCCTTCTCTCTGCCATAGAACTCTTTAGGCAATTGAAAGTGAAGAAATGTATCTGCCTGGCCTAATTGAAAAGGTTCAATCCTTCCCATATGGCTCCACTGATAATTACATTTCTTCAAATCATATATAAGCCCATAAGCGCTTTGATATCTCTCATCTGGATTATGTGAAATCATTTTCATGATAACAAACCATAATGTCTCCGGTACTTCACTATCACATACTTTAGATGTATTAGTCTTATTTAATATTTCATATAACATTGTACCTAGAGAGTAATAATCATTTCCATAATCCCCGATACCTTCAGGCATAGCAGTTTGATTATTAATTTTTGGGGGAAAGAGAACTGCTCTATGAAAGTTCATAATTTGAACTTTATTAGTGTCAGGTTGAATAAGAATATTTTCTGTCCTGATATCACCATGTATTATACCTCTATTATGAAGTTTGCTAAGTGTCTCCGATAATTGAACAGCAATATCAAGAAAAGAATCAATATCTATAATCCTGTCTTTAATATAATGACTTAAGGATACAGCTCCAATATCTTTCGTTATGATTACATATGAATCCATTAACTTCTCCAATTTAATGGGTTTCAAAATGCCCTCTAATTCAATATTTCTCGTTATCTCCCATTCATGGACAAGTCTAGATATATTTGTAGGACTTGAAGCCTCTTCCTTTAGTTTCTTTATAAGCACTGGCATCTTTGACCCGACTGTAGTCCCTTTGTAAATCTCTATCATATCACTATCCAAAAGCTTTTCACGTATTATATAACCAGGCAGGATAAACATTTACTTTCCTCCAATTATATATTGTAAAAATACTTTATAAACATTATATTAGGCTAATACTACGATGCATCAGACATGTATTGTAATTGTTACTACATATAATATCACAAAAATGCAAATTTTTACATGGTTTTTACTTATAAGAATGAGTCATCTATTATCAGATGACTCATTATCACTAAAACTCTTAGGCAAGTTTTTTAAAATATACACTGGGTGACACAGAAACAAAGCTCCCATCAGCAAACAGTAAATTATTTCTCATTCGTATCTGAACTTGATTCAATATCCTAATAATATCCACTCTCTCATTTTCATCTATTATAAATTCTACTCCATATTTATATAAATCACTATCTGTTTCTGCTGCCCATACTATATTACCGCACACTTTTATCTCATGATCAATTAATTGTGTAACAAACTGCAATACAAAATCCTTCTCTTTAGGGAAACTGATATTGGATATAAAGCATAATCCTCCAGGACCAATATTCTCAATCAATACTTTAGTATTTCCGACACTAATACTTCTACCTTTTAACTCTTTGATGGTTAAATCAGCTTCTAACATCTGGGTAAACTTCACTCTGAAATACTTCCTTCGGTCTTCTTTAGGCATTAAGACTTGATCACTAATAATCATCGGCTTACATTTTCGCTTGTTTAGTAGTATCTCAAAGCCCTCTAGAGGAATAGGCTTACTATATAAATACCCTTGACCTGCATAGCAGTTCAAACCTTTCAAGCAGGATAATTGCTCCCAATTCTCAATACCTTCTGCTACTAATTTCATCTTTAGTTCCTTGGCTAAGGATATGACGGTTTTAGTTATGGCAGCGCTATTATTTCCTAAAGCAATATCTTTTATAAAAGAACCATCCAGTTTTAATATATCAAATTTATAGGAGTTCAAGTATGCCAAAGATGAGAAACCTGTACCAAAGTCATCTAAAGCTATCTGTATTCCAAAAGATTGGAGCTTTTTTATATCAGATGTTACTTTATCAACATTTTTTATTAATACGCTCTCAGTGATCTCTACTATTAAAAAGCTGTAATCCAATTGATATTCATCTAATATATTTTTTATTTGGTTTGGAAAGTCATTTTCCATGAACTGAATAGCAGAAAAATTCACAGATATCTTGATGTTTGGTAAGCCCTTGCTCATCCACTGTTTGTAATTACTGCAAACTTCCCTTAATACCCATTTTCCAATATCAATTACCAGACCGGTCTCCTCAGCTATAGGTATAAACTCACTTGGTTTTACCAATCCCCAATCCGGGTGCTCCCATCTAATCAACGCTTCGGCAGCTAGTATTTTATTAGTTTTTAAATCTACAATAGGCTGATAATGCACTCTTAGCTGGTTATTATCTATAGCATGATGCAAATCACTTCTCAATATAGATTCTTTATAATTGATTATGTCTAGATCAGAATAATAAAATTTATAAGTATTTTTCATCTCCTTTTTTGCTCTGAGCAGAGCAACTTTTGCATATTTTTTCAGAGAATAAATGTTATTTGTATCATTTGGAAAAATAGATATGCCGATATTAGCAAATACATCCAACTCATAGTTTTCTACTTTAAAAGGCTTTTGAAACAAATTGATTATGCTTGTGGCAATGTCGTCATATTCACTCTTCAGCTTATTTCCTTGAACTATTATGGCGAAGTGGTCTTCTGAATACCGGCTTAAGAGTATACTATTGCTTAAACATAGCTTCAATCTCTCCACAATGGCTAATATAAGCTTATCCCCTATGTCGTATCCCAACGAGTAATTTATATGTTTTAATCCGTCTATATCAAGCATCATTACAGCAAATCTGGACTGGTTTTCTTTCGCATATTGACATTGTATCCTTAACTGCCTTGCGAAATATCGGCTGTTAGGAAGTCCTGTCAACTCATCATGGGTTGATATATAAGCCATCCTCTTTTCCATTTTTATTCTTTTGGTAATGTCTCTGAAGTTTATCACTATTCCTTCAACAGAGGGTTCATGCAATAAATTCTGCATATAGACTTCCAAGTATATATCCTGCCCATCCTTGCCTTTTAAAACAACATCCCCTTGAACTTCTTTGTTGGGATCTGCTACAGCAAGCTTTATCATATCTTTAAGCTTTTGAAGCTCAGCTCCCAGGTAAAAATCAAATATTTTCCTTCCTATTCTCTCCTCTGGCTTGTATCCTATTACTCTACTTGAGACATCGCTTATATATCTTATGGTTCCGTCAGGATCAATGATTTCAAAGACATCATTAGACTTCTGTACCAAAACTTTAAATCGTCTTTGAATCTTATTGATCTCCTCTTCCATCTGCTTTTTCTCTGTAACATCCTGAATGGTGCCATATAGATATAAAGGTTTTCCCTCTTCACCAAACGCGAATTCTGCTATTTCATATATGTTTCTTATGGTGCCATCTACTCTTATTATTCTAAATTCAAGCTCAGTTGGCTTATCAGAGGGATTGTTTAATATTCCTTCTATTACTTCAACGTCATCTGGATGTACCATTTTCAAAAACCCTTCATAGGTATTGGCATATTGCTCCTGAGTAAAACCATAAATCCTTTCTGCTTCATCAGACCAATGAATCTCATAGGTTGCCAAATCCATTTCCCAGCTTCCTATATGAGCTAAGGCTTGCCCTTGAGCGATTATCCGATGGTGTTTCTTCAATTCTTGTTCTAATATCTTATTCTCCGTTACATCTTGCAAAGTGCCTATAACGGCTATAACCCGTCCCTCTTTATCAAAAATAGGCTCACCTTTACCAATGACATACTTTAGGCTCCCATCCTTTTGAGGTATCCTATACTCAATAGTGCAAGGCTGCCCTGCTAAATGCTTTTTCAATGCTTCTTCTATCTTGTATCTATCCTCAGGATGTGTTAATTTCAAGGCATTTCTAAAGTCATTATGAAATTCTAACGGATCCACTCCATATATCCTATACATTTCTTCAGAACCGTAGTATTCATCCTTTATAATGTCATACTTCCAGCTGCCTACCCCAGCTACTCTCTGAGCTTGGTTTAAATTGTCGCTTATTTCTTTCAGATTGTTTTCCAATAATTTTTGCTCCGTGATGTCTTGTATAATACCTATGGTTTTTATGGCATTATTCTGTTCATCAAAAATAATAGTGGTTTTTTCAATAACATATTTAATCTGTTTATCAGGTGTTATGATTCTATATTCTATATCATATTCTAATCCCTCTAAAGCGCCTTCAACAGCCTCTTTTACCCTATCCAGATCTTCTGGATACACAAATGAAAAAAAGCTTTCCAGTTTTCCGCCAAACTCTTCAGGATTGATCCCTAATATTTCGTAAGTTTCATAAGTAATAAACATCTCTCCAGATTTATTATCCAGAGTCCAACTTCCTGTTTTTGATAGTTTCTGACCGTATTTTATATTTTCATATAGCTGATCATATTTCTTTTCTATTTCCACAAAATCAATTGATTTGATTCTCTCTTTACGTAATACTTTTGGTTTAACAAACTTAAAAAACATAATAACCCCCCGTGTTTAATTACATAGTTTTCATATAAAAACTATAAATCATCCATTAAAATCCTAACAAAAATATCAACTATTTTCGGATCTAGTCTCAAGCCTGATTGTCTTCTTATTTCATGAATAATTTCTTCTTTATCCAAAGTCTTACCGCCGAATCCATTTCTAATTTCTTCATAGTATTCGGCCACCGCTATAATTCTAGCTAATTTTGGTATTTCTTCACCCTTCAATCTTTTGGGATAGCCTGTCCCATCCCATCTTTCATGGTGATATAATACCGATTGTGCTAAATCCATGGTATCATCAAAGGAATTTAAGATTCTGAAACCAGCAACAGTATGTTGCATTATCTCTTTTTGTTCTTGCTCTGTAAACTTTTCAGTCTTTTTAAGTAACTTTTCATCCAGAACTATATTGCCTATATCGTGGTAAAAGCTTACTTCTTTCAGCTTTTTTAATTCATCCTTAGATAGGTCCATAGCTACGCCAATTCTTTCACATATGCGACTTACATATCTCGCATGTTCCTCTTCTTCAGGATAACTCCTGTGCAACTCTTCAATTATGGTTTTTATTGTAGTGCTCTTAGCTTCACTTCTATCTAGAGCTTTTTCAGAATACATTTTAGTTTCCGCATTCTCTTTTACCTGATTTATATCTTCATATTGGCAGGATTTTGTGTCGCATCCTAAGGATATGCTTCCTTTAATTGCCTTGACCTTTTCTTTGGAAAATTCATTCTTAATCCTGGAAATAATTTTTTCAGCACCTTCTGCTGCCGTTTTGGGCAGTAATATTACAAACTCATCTCCTCCTACGCGGGCGATTATATCATCAGCCCTACATACTTTTTTTAATATCTCAGCGACTTTTTTCAAAAGCTCATCACCAGCATCGTGTCCAAAAATATCATTTGTCAGTTTTAAACCATTTACATCTGCAACTATTACTGATATAGGTAGGTTTATACCTATATCTATTTTCTTAAGTTCTTCTTCAAAGAACATTCTATTATAGAGACCTGTTAATGCATCATGAGAGCTCATATATTCAACTCTTCTCATCTGCTCTTTTCGCTCAGTAATATCTTCTACATATGCTCCAACTCCATATTTGTTGTTTGGCAATTTAACAGGGAAATTTATGGTCCTATATACCCTGTCATTAAAGTTTATCTCTGTCTTTATAGTAGTTCCTTTTTCAAGAGCAGCTAGATTAATATCATGTATTTTCTCCGCAAGCTCTTTGTCACATATCTCAAAGTCTCCGTAGCCAATTATTTGTGACTCTTCCCTATTATAAAATTCCTTCACTGCCTTATTGATAAAAACATATTTCAAATATTCATCCTTTAAATATATCAGATTATCATAGGAATCGATAAATGATTCTTTTAGTTCATTAAAAGCTTCTATTTGCTCATTCTTCTCCCTAATTTCCTTAAGATTATTATTGAGTATTACGATAAACAATATCAGAAAAATAAGTATTAAAAACAGTATAGTAGTCAATGAATATGTTAATGCTTTATTTTTTCTTTCAAGGTAAACTTCATCTGTAATATCATATATTATTGAAAAAAGTAATTCCCTATCCCCAATTGTATGAGGACAAGAATACACTTCAACAGTTCGTATTTCACCACTTTTCAATTTATGTTCAAATACGAAATAGTGATTGTCATTATTTACTGCTGATTTCATTTGTTCTTGTATGCTATCTGCCTCAAGGGTATTAATATCATCTATATTCATAGATTTTAGTTGTTCGATTGTATATCCATAAAAATCTGCTGCGGCTTTGTTAGCGTCCTCTATTTTCCCTGTCTCGGCTTCTATTAACAGCATTATAGACCCATTCTCTTCAAAAATATCATGAAAGTCATGTATAACTGGCTCAGCATATGCAACAAAAGATTCATTAATCAAAATCATAACCATTAATATGAATGTTATTATTTTTTTCATTCTCTTCACTGTCCTCTCTTAAACGCTGTAATGATTTATAATTCATCATTTTCAGACACAATTCCTATTATATTTTTCATGAGTTGTTAAGTCAATAACTTTGCATGCCAAATTTTGAAGAAAAACCAATTTTTTATAACATGGCTAAGACTTGCCATTTCATAAACAGCAGTTACCCATTTTCATTTGAAATTAGAGAGTATAAATTTCCCGCCTTTTTACAATTAATGAAAAACAACTGTAGCTTTATAAGAATATAGCAAAATGTCTACTTATCGTTATATAATATATGGAGAATGACTTGCACAGGAGGAAAGCTAATGAAATTACTATGGAGGCTTGGAAAAGAGGCCATCAGGTATAAAACATTGTATGTGATAGCCATATTTTCCACTTTTGCAATGACCATAATCAACCTGACTGCTCCCAAAATGTTATCATCTATGACAGCGCTGGTAGAGAAAGGCTTGACAGAAAATGATTTAAGAGAAATAAGCACTCTTACACTTCTGTTGATTTTCTTATATATCTTAAAGATACTGTTCCGTTACCTAAGCAGCTATCTGGCACATAAGGCTGCTTGGAATCTGGTAGAGCATATGAGAATTAAGGTATATAGTCACATTCAGCAATTATCTATGAACTTTTTCAGTGATAAACAAACAGGAGATCTGATGAGCAGAGTTGTAAATGATACTGCCACTTTTGAGCTTTTATATGCTCACATAATACCTGAAATGGTAACCAACATAGTCACCGTTGCTGGTGTCATGATTGTTTTGCTTACCATCAATGTCAAACTTGCATTATTAACTTGCATACCAGTTCCTTTGATTCTATATTCAGGTTGGATTTTTACAACAAAGGTCAGGCCGAACTTTAAAGTATCTCAAAGAGCTCTTGCAGAATTAAATGCAAAGCTACAGGACAACTTCTCCGGCATCCATGAAATACAAGCCTTCGGCCAAGAAAAATACGAGATTGAGCAGGTTACTAAACAAGCTGGTATTTTCACTAAGGCGATGCTTCACGCTCTCAATCTCAGTGGAATATTTCACCCAGTGGTAGAATTTCTTTCTTCTATAGGTACCATAATCGTAGTTGGCATAGGAGGAATTCTTGCTTTTCATGGAGAGTTGGCTGTATCAGATATAGTAGCTTTCTTACTATATTTATCCTTATTTTATACACCCATTTCAGGGCTGGCTCGACTTCTGGAAGAAATGCAGCAAGCCTATGCGGGAGCAGAGCGTGTAATGATGATTCTTGATACACCTTCAGACATCAGAAATGACGAAGAAGCAAAGCCTTTGGAGAATGTACAGGGAAGTATCACCTTTGATTCTGTGTATTTTCAATATGAAGATGATTTGCCTGTCTTGGAGGATATCAGTTTCACATGCAAACCAGGCCAAATGATTGCTCTTGTAGGACCCACTGGTGTGGGAAAAACTACCCTTACTCAGTTGATTTCAAGGTTTTATGACCCTACACAAGGGCGAGTTCTTATTGATGGCATAGATATCAAAAAAGTAACATTGGAAAGCCTTAGGGCAAATATAGCGCCGGTGCTTCAAGATACATTCCTTTTTAACGAAACCATTGCAGAAAACATCAGATATGCCAACCCCAAATCAGATATGGATGATATCATCTCTGCTGCAAAGGCTGCCAGAATTCATGATGATATTATGGAAATGCCTCTCCAATACGAAACAAAGGTAGGAGAAAGAGGCATGAGGCTTTCAGGAGGTCAAAAGCAGAGAATTGCCATTGCAAGAGCAATTTTACGAAAGGCTCCTATTATAATTCTGGATGAAGCAACTGCTTCTGTAGATGTTAAAACAGAAAAGGAAATACAGAAAGCTATTGCCGACTTAGTTGGCACCAGAACCATAGTTGCTATTGCACATCGACTCTCTACCATCCAGAATGCGGACATCATACTTGTGCTGGAGAATGGAAGAATCATTCAGCAAGGCACCCATGAAGAACTGATTAATCAGGAGGGTCTGTACAAACACTTGAACCTTGCCCAGAGCAAATAAGCAAGTCTAGCATTGACTTGCTTATTTGCATTTAGAATCATAATCGTAAATCTTACATCTTGTCTTTAAATATACACCTTCATCGGCTGTTTCATATTTCTCTTCAAATGATTGAGTTGATACCGATGATTTCTCTTTAAAACATGGATTTCTTATCAATAAGCTTTCTAAATGATCTGATAGAATATCCCAGTACTCTCTATGCTTGTCCATTTTAAGCATATGTTGTATCGTAATCATTATATTATAATCTGGATTCTCTTTGGAATCAATAGGTTCATGAGTAATTGTAGATCCTGCATTATATCTTGGATAAGAACCTCCATGTACACATTTATTCTCATACTTAATATACTGTGTTCTACCTAAATGGGTAATTTTTTTGGAACATATTAGGCAGCTAAAATCTTTATCAGACCAGGTATCTGAATATCTGGGGCTACGGTATCTATTTGAGCTTGAAAAATAGAATTTCTTTTTAGTAACAGCCCAGTGATGGCAGCTATCTTCTCTTGTATTTCCTGTATAGCAAACAAGGCAAAGGGCCTTACTGTTAGAACTAGAATCTGGATTATAATCAAAAACATCATTTACAAAAATAGGTCTGCCGCATTTTCTACAATAGCCTTCATATTTCGCTTTTATTAACATATTCACACCTCTCCCAGAAAATTTCTGTACTAACCTCACATGCATGATCAATGCTCCAAAGTATACATCATAAAGACAGCCTAATCCAATATAAATCGGATTAGGCTATTCAGTCAGATTTAGCTTATGAAATATGTTTAAGAATAAAAGGAAGGACTTCCTCTGGGGTTATATCTAGGACTACTGCAAACTCCTCATGGAGATTTTTTTCAGCAGCTTTCATTATTTCTTCATCCGATTTCATTAATTTTTTCCCAAGTGCGTTTTTTTCCTTTTTCTTTAGATACAATGTCTTTATGAGTTTTATCCATTCCTGACAGTTTCCTGTCCTAAGAGCAGCCTTATAGACCTCGTTTCTCTTCCTATTATCTTCTATCCAGATGGTCTCTTGTTCTGGCATAGATTCTATCAGTGAGAAAACCTTATCCTTTGTAATAGTCTCTCTTATTAGAACCTTATCATTGTCTACAGGTGTTTTGATTTTCATGGTATTATTGTATACTGGCTGCAAAATATAGTATTGAACATTTTTATTATTTTCATCTTTCTCTTCTACAATGTCCAAAACTTGACATACACCTGTTGTGCCATATACAACATAATCGTTAACCTTAAACATAAACATTTCTCCTTGTTTTTAGTTGCATTAATACTTATATAAATTTTACCAATATTTATAGAAGTTTATGCAACTTTATTCGTTATATTTACATAATATAATTATAACACATAAAACTTTTTGGTGCATGCCGTCAAGCTTTAAAAAAGTTCTGGTTCAATCCTTCTTGAATACATCGCTTCAAGATCCATCTTATGATATAGATATCCTTCATCATCAAAGAACTTAGCTTCTTCTGGACATTTCTTTATACAAGCTCCACATTTGATACATATGCCCATTATAATGCTATAGTCTTCATGACTGATGGAGCCCATAGGGCAAACCTCTGCGCATAGCCCACATCTTTTACAATTATCATTCGTCTTAGGTTTTACTTTCAGAATATTTATAGTCATACCATTGCGATCCTTAGGTTTATAATATGGTCGTAAAGGTTCTTCATCCTTAATAAATAATATATCCATATAACTATTATTAGATTGGTAAATTCTTTTTACTGCCTTATCCACTAATCCATCAGCAAAAAGCATGTCCGACTCATCTGGTCTTCCTGCAGCCAGCGTCTTAGAAAAGGCATGCTCCCCTACAAACGCACCGGCAGCTAATATATGAAACCCATCTTTTTTCAATATACTCAATAACTCTTTTAAGGCATCATCATAATTGCGGTTGCCAAACAACACTATGGGAATTGCATATGTATTATCTGCTTTTATATTCTCATTTAAGAAAGGCAGAAGTATATTAGGTACACGGCCTGCATAAACTGGAGTTCCAAATATGACCAGATCATCCTTGCTAAACTTCAGGTTTTGCTTTCTTGCGTCTGGAAGGGTAAAATCAATAATACTTACAGGGGCATCAATTTTCCTGCCTATGGCATTGGCAATATACTCAATAACCTTTTTTGTTGTTCCTGTAGCACTGAAATATACTGCCAATACCTTATTTATTACCATAAATAACTCCCCCAAATTGAAATTAAGAATTTATATTTTTTCTTGATCATTCAAACAAATCCTTTACAGATTCCAGCATGGTTCTGATGGGAAGATTATACGGGCATTTAGTCTCGCATAATCCACATTTGATACAATTACTTGCCTTTGATGGAAGTTTCTCATACCTATCCACTGCCCATCCCTGAAGATTATATCTCCTGTAGTAGCTTTCCAGGATAAACATCATGTGAATATTTATTCCCTCAGGACATGGCTGGCAATATCCACATCTTCTGCAAAATGTATCTCCCAGCTCTCTAGCTTCTTTTAACAGTTCCTCTCTTTCCTTTTTCTTTAAGATTGGGTTCTCAGCTGCCTTCACATTCTCCTCCAATTGTTCTATACTGCACATTCCCGGTATGGCGCAGGTAATATATTCCTTCTCCAATATAAATTTCAAAGCCCCATTAACATTTGTAATAGCACCTCCAGCGAAAGGTTTCATTACAATTATGCCAATATTGTTTTCATATGCCCTTTTAAAAATATCTTCTGCCTGAGTTTCAATTGCGTTATATGGATACTGTATGGTTTCAAAAATATCGTATTCAAGGGCTTTCTCAATCACTTCTATGCTGTGGCTTGTTATTCCGATATGCTTTATCATAGTTTTTTCTTTGTATTCTAGCAAAGCTTCCAAGGCTCCACCAGTTGCCATAACTTTTTCAAGTTCCTGTAATGAAGGTACATTGTGAAGCTGATAGAGATCTATATACTCTGTCTTTAGATTATTAAGGGAAGTCTCTATCTCCTTTTTCATTCCCTCCTTATCCCTAGCCATGGACTTAGTAGCAAGATATACACTTTCTCTTTTTCCTTCAAGTGCTTCACCTATTAAATTCTCACTTATGGTGTATCCTCTGGCGGTATCAAAGAAGTTTATACCCAGATCAATCGATTTCCCTATTAATCTATTGGCATCCTTTTGATCCAACTGTTGAATGGGTATGCCTCCAAAGCCGATTCTTGACACATTTAATCCTGTTTTCCCTAGTATGCTGTACTTCAATTATATCCCTCCTAATATTCATAAGCTTTTTAATTTCTATAACTCAATATAAATCTTTCTTACATTTATTATAATCTCATAAAACATATAAAGCAAAAGCCTGTGAAAAGGAAAATCCATTTCCACAGGCTTATATTAGTATATTTATATCTCAGCACAGGATATAACTTCTTTTGTGCGTTCGTATTCGGAATACCTAAGGCCTCTATCCTCTATCTCAATCTCTCCCACCTGGTTATCATAAGGATCTGCCCTCCAATGATTTTTTGGTACAGTAAACTCTGCTTGAAACTCTGAGTTTGCAACCATGCGATAAGGATCCAAGCTCCCAAAGTAATGCTGTCTTCGAGCTTCATTGCCTTCTCTCACAGCACCACCTCCAAAGGAAGGGTCAGCATACAACCAACCGTAAGGTTCTACATAGAACATAGCCCAATCGTGAGCTCCACAGAATTCTGGCTCAACTATCCATCCGCTTTGCCAGCGTGCGGGTATTCCGGCACATCGGCACATGGTTATGAAGAGCAGTGCCTGCACACCACAATCTCCTACAAGATTTCGAGCACAGCTATCTGCTATGTTTTCAAGCCCAAAGTATGCCGGCATAAAGGAATACTTTACATTTTTGGTTATAAAGTCATAGAAGTTTCTAGCCTTCTCAAGAGGATTATTTATGCCTCTTGTAAGCGTATTAACCAACTCACGGATATAAGGAGTAAATATTATGTGTGGTGGCAATTCATCTGTATCAAAGGTAGGCTGTTGTTCCGAGGGCATAATTTTGGATATATCATGATATTTTGCAGTATGTATGTATGAGAATTCAACAGAAAACTCATGATTCTCCTCCATTATTTCTTCCCAGCAAATTGTACGCTGGGGTGCATCCTCAGGAGCGATGAAGCCATTCTCTGGATATATTTTCTCAATCTTTATATCCCTTTGTTGCTCACAGGCGCATGGGATCGGCAAGTGCACACGAACCTGTTTACCCTTTTCAAAATATTCATCTTTGATACGCACAGATGCCCGGCAGCGAATTTGATTTGTCATTTTGCCTTTGTCTCTCATTACTCTCATAGAGTAGTCCTTTATTGGCTCACCATTTATATAACTTTCCATTTCGAGTGTTTTGATACCTGCTCGTTTCGCAAAGGTGGCATCTGTTTTGCATAATGTTTCAAAAAATCGGTTGAAGTAATGAGGTTCACCCTTTATATATATCCAGCCTATTCTTCCTTCATCTTCAAGTTTTGCAAATTCCTCTTCGGTAAAGTCTGGAATATGCTTATATATAATGTCTAGGGCTTCTTCCTTTGTCAGAGGATAATCATCCGGTAGACGAAGCATGATCTCGCGCTGTACTTTGAGGCAGTTTTTGAATGACTCAGGAATATTCTCCGCTTCCAGCTTCATATCCAATAAACGAATAGCACCTTCAAAATCTCCATAGAGTTTACGCCTTAATATATCATCTGAAAGACCAATACTAAGGTATTTAAAATTATCATTTATATACATGCTAGTGGCCTCCTTAGAATTATTTCCCTCTCAATACATATACTAACATACTTTCTAGACTTGTTGAACAAGACATAATTCAATACTGGTCGAATACATATTGGAATTAAGCCACCGTTTCTACTATTCCAAAACGGTGGCTCAAGTGAATGTTGATATATAGTTGCGCTTTAGATATATCTGATTTTTTCGATACCCTTTATTCCTAGTCCAGGCTCATCGCTTACTGTGATATCCTTTTCGTTAAACACTGCACCACCAATGATTGGATCTTCACTGCAAAGAACAGGACCATCAAGATCAACCTTTGTGATTATCTGCTTTGCACAAGCCAAATGTACTGCTGCATTAACGCTTATCTTTGCCTCCAGCATGCAGCCAATCATGCATTCTATTCCGTAAATCTCAGCAGCTGAAGCGATTTGTAGTGCATTGGTAATGCCTCCACATTTCATAAGCTTTATGTTGATGAGATCTGCAGCTCTCATCTGCATGATTTTTAGAGCATCCAGCGGTGAAAATACACTTTCATCAGCCATTACTGGCACATATGAATTCTGAGTTACATATTTAAGGCCTTCGAAATCATGACCCTTTACAGGCTGTTCAACAAATTCAATGTCTAAACCCTTCTCCTGCATTTGATTCAAAATACGAACAGCCTGCTTTGGTGACCAGGCTTGATTCGCATCTATACGAATGAGAACATCCGGTGCAACTTCACGAACAGCAGACAGTCTTGCAACATCCAGTTCAGGATTACTTCCAACTTTGACTTTCAAGCAGTTATAACCGCGCTTAATAGCGCTTACAGCATCACGGGCCATCTCCTCAGGTGAATTAACACTGATAGTTATGTCGGTTTCTATACTCTTTCTGCTTCCACCTAGCATTTTATATACTGGGATATTGTATAGCTGACCATAAAGATCCCAAAGGGCCATATCTGCAGCTGCTTTTGCACTGGTATTTTTAACAATGCTTCCATTCATAGCCTTTATAATATTTTCAAAATCGTCTACATCTCGCCCTATAAGAACCTTTTTGATATGGTCATTTATTGCGCCTATTATAGCACCTGTAGTATCACCGGTTATTGCTCCCGTAGGAGGAGCCTCACCATATCCAACATGTCCCGTATCTGTGTGAATTTCAATGACAACATCTTCTACACTGTTTACCGAACGCAACGCTGTTTTAAACGGAACAATAAGTGGAACAGAAATCATCCCTAAACGAATATCAGTAATTTTCATTCTATTTCACCTCACATTTTTTTTGCATGCTCATACTTTTCAATTTTTATTTATCACCCTGCTTATACTTGACAACATAAAACCCAGCAAAAAGCCCTTGTTTCATGGCCTCTTACTGGGTTTTGTTTATTCCGATACAGGGAATACCTCTATCACATAAACAAAGCAGTTTAATAGTAAAAATACTGATTAATAATGCTATCCTTCATATTCCTACAAAATAATTATAATTTAATAATATTTGAGTGTCAATACTAAGTAGTGTAACAAGTTTGATTTTACAAAAACTTTGAACAATTCAAACACCAAAGATTGTTCCTGCAATTTATTATACTATCATTAAAAATCAACCTACTCATAAAAATCTAATAATAATCTACAAGTTTTTGTAGCATCCTATTTTTGTACTATATCTTTAACGGAGGTTAATCCTATGGAATTATCCCCAGAATTTTATCATATTCTTGTACGACCTAAATGGTTCTCAAATATGTTTTATAATGCCATGTTTAATGATTGCATAAACTTTAAAGGTAAAAAAGTCCTTGATTTTGGATGCGGTATTGGTTCCAGTTCATATTTGTTTAAACCATCAACTTATGTTGGAATTGACTGTGATAGTAAAAGAATAGAGTATGCTAAAAAGCTATATCCAAGTCACAAATTTATGGCAATTGAAGACCATATACTTCCATTGCCGCCAAATTCCATAGATCATGTTCTGATTTTATCGGTACTTCACCATATCCCTTCAGAATCATTATTCGGTTATCTTAAGGAATTTCGTAAAGTATTAAAGCCAGAGGGAAGCATAATAGTAGTAGAACCCTGCTTTTTTGAAAAAGCAAGGTTCCAAAACTGGTGTATGTCTAAACTTGATAAAGGAAGATATATCAGATGTGAAGAGGAATATTTAAACATATTTAAAAAATCTGATTATAATACAAAAGTTATCAAAAGGTATAATCAGCTATTATTTTATAACAAGATTATGTTCTTGGCATCTCCTAATTAACATAATTTATGTTACAATATACTCCTTATTCCTATTTGCACAATATCACACATTGCCATAATCCATTAGATAAGGAAAATCTCTCATTAAGGTAATAACCATTCTTTCGATTTCTCTTTTCCCTTCTTGCCCTTCACCTGGATTATAATCATAAACATATTCCTTCCCTGTCTCGTCCCTTATCTGGAATTTGTTATCCCCAATTCTGAGAATACCTGCATTCTTGGAATTACGAAATTCTTCCGCAGTCGGAAATAATGTGACCTTCTTAAAATATGGATATCCGCCTCTTGTACAGAAAGTATGGCAGTTGCCACATTCATAACATCTGTTTTCAATATGGACAATTTGGTACGCGGAACCAAAGGTCTCATCAAATAGCTTTATATTAGCTCTGTTGGGGCATACATCCACACAGATACCACAATTCTTCTCAAAACAATCATAGGTTGGCAACGTATCAGAGAGTATTTTATTATCCCCTTTATTTTTATATGCTGCATCATTTTTTGAAACCAATGCTAGCTCCTTCAAAGCCTCTACATCCAAACTGCCAAAGGAGAATTCCTCATCTTTTATTCTCGCCATTATATCTTTTGTATTTATAAAACCTCTGGGTTTAAGAAGTATAGTTGAAAATGTAACAGGGGCAACTCCTGTTTTTAGCACACTCGCTATGTTGTTTTTATCAATTCCCCCTGACATGGAGATATGAATATCGCCATTAAACCTCTCTGCAAACTTTTCTGCCACTCCCAGTGCAATAGGATACAATGGTTTTCCTGACAAGTACATGCTTTCCCCCGGCAATATATTCCTTGAATTGCATACAGGCAAAGTGTTGGTTAATTTAATTCCTACAGACACTCCATTTTCTTTTCCCATCTTCATCAATTCTGTTATAAGCTGGACAGCATTGTCAAATTTCAAATCGTTGTCAAAGTCTTCCTTTCTAATTACTACATCCTCATAACCCAGATTATCCAAAATACTTCGGACATTTTCATACCCCAACAAAGTAGGGTTTAGTTTAATAAATGTATTCAGTTTCTTCTCAGCAATGAGGTAAGTACCAATATCCAATGTTTCTTCAGGCTTGCTGCCGTGCATTGTTGATACGGTAACCATATTGGATATATTAGAAGTAATTTTATCTATATCATCATTTTTAAAATTTTTAAACTTTCCTATATTCTTCTTGAGCACATCAATACATTCTTTAAAAGCTTCGGTGTTTTTTGCATCTTTTATGTCATCAATAAAATCCGATATTTTTTTTGATTTTATTCCTTTTAAATCATAGCCTACGCTGATATTAAACATAAAGTCTTTACTGTCGGATATGCCCAGCTCTTTGGCAAATACCTGCAGCAGTACTGATGCCTTTATATATTCAGCTTTAGCATCTTCTACAGTTAATTCGGTTGACCATTCAACATTATAGCCTACATTTCTTGCCTCAATGCACGGCTTAATTACCATTTCCTGCATTTCCTTTCCATCTATAACCTGGACGGTTTTAAGCTCAAAAAACCTAGAACCTGTTAAATATGCGGCCAAAATATTCTGTGCTAGTTGGGTATGGGGTCCAGCGGCTGGGCCTATTGGCGTACTCAAATATTCATTGTTAAAAACCATTTCCATGCCTTTATTCTTTTGTCTGAAGAAGTATTTCTCTTCGATTTCATAGATTTTCTTCTTTGTATAATAATCCTCAAGACACACTTCCAACATTTTTTCAAAAGAAATGGTACCCATTGTATCGCTCATTTACATCACCTTTTCACTGTTAAAATTTGTATTTAAAAATCTTCGTATATATCTTCTATAGTTTCCAATAGTATAAAGTTAATTCATAGATATTATCAAAAGCCTATAGAAATATTGCTCTCCATATATGTGTTTTTGCGCCGCTTCATTCAATAATAGTTATAGTTCATTATAAGTATCCCTTACAAAAATCACCTTTTTCCCCTGTCAAATTAAAAAAGCATGTATTTCAAATTTGCTGAAATACATGCTTTTTCATTACCACATCCTTCCTGTTGCTGGAAGATAATTATATCCGTGGCTCCACATATAGGTATTGAAAGTTATCTCCCTCATTTGCATCAGACACCAATGAGCACTCATATCCATTGGTTTTTTACTCTCTGAACCGCCAGTGCTATTAGTTTTCGAATCAGTACTATTATTATCTATGTTACTGGTGACAGCCCCCAGCTCCTTTAGATTAACTCGAACCTTATCCTGTTCCTCCTCTGAACCGTTCTGAAGAATCGCTCTCAGACAAATCCATAACCCCGGGGATGTTGCTATGTCCTCTTTGTCGGTAGTGGAAAAGGATTCCCAAACTTCTATTACTTGTTGTTTAATTTCATTTACAGATTCTTGAGATATTTGCTCTGGCTTTGCCAGAGGATTTTGCTGAAGCATTCTTGAATAGGCGATCATCTCACTATATGCGGTCAGGGACATTTCTGTCAGTGGAGGGTTTCCATCAATTACTACTTTACCTCGGCTTTCTAATTGACCGTTGATTATCTTCACGGCCCGATCAGACTGATCCGTCTCAACAAGCCATTCTCTGATAGACTTTTCCATATCAGATCGGAGCTTTTCCAGATCTTTTTGCCCCAATTTCAAAATACTTTCCATAATAATCGGGTATAGGTCATATTGTTGAAGTTCCTCTTCCGACCTATAACGCCAACCGTCCTTAAGCTCGTCAAGAATCACATTTTCCTGACTTTGTGTAAAGGGAGCTCCAAGAGCAAACTCAAGGACAAACATAAACGCCTTTGAGTTATTTTCAATTTTCTCGGCTATCTTGATACTGTAGTCAATATTTGGGTCTTTTGAAGCAGAACCCGTTGATAGAGAGTTTATAAACCCTTCAAGTATATTCAAACCGCGAACCTGGTAATAATCAGATGTGGGAGCAAAGTAAGAAAACCATAAAGCTTCCTGAGCTGACTTGATAACCATTCCAAGACCGGAGTATTCTTTGCCATTGATATTATCAGACAGATGAAACATTACTTGAATGCTCGCAGTCTCAGGTTGGCTTTTCCAATTAAATGCACGGACATTGGGGTTTCCTTCCTTAAGCATGTCAATAAATCCGCTGGCCAAATCCTGTGGACTCTTATATGGATCAAAAGGAATCATTACCATCAATAATTGTTCATCCGTGGTTGAATTTTTTGCTTCCACTATTGAATTATTGGTACTAACACTCCAGCCGCTGGGGTAATGGAAGGAAAAGTTATTATCAATGTTGACATATTTGGACCATAGACTTCCTGAATCGGCGCTTACAACACCTAGAATCATAAAAGACGTTAAAACCAGCAAAACTAGAATCTTTTTCATTTTTCTCCACTCCTTTATTACTATGCATCATTTTCCCTCTAAGCTTCTCCCCCAGAGCTGATGCACTTGATTATTATATTCAGGTATAATAGCATTTTACTCTAATTCCATATTAAGTATATCATGCATAATTTCTTGAAATCAAGCAATTATTGGTATAAACTAAAGTAACACATAAGAGTTATAACTACTTATGTGTTACTTTTTAAAAAAATTATCTATTTGATCCTTAGTTTCAGGAGATAATGTATCCTTCAGATAATTAAAATCCAATCCTTGTTTTTCTTTATACTCCTGAATAGCTCTTTCATTAGCCCTTTCAATTTCAATTTTTAACTCTCGAGCGGATAGCAAGGAGCATCCTGCACCTCTTATAATAATCTGCTGCAAACCATCTGAGGTTGCAACGGTTATATTATACTTTTTCTGATTGTCATGGGCGAACTTTTCTATATATTGATCAGCGGTTTGAGCCTCTCTAGTGTATACCACACGTATATTGCCATAATCGATTACTTCCTCAACATGTCCCTGTACCCGGTAAGCGTCAAACACCACAATAACCCTACATTTTCTAATACTCTGATAGTTACTTAGAAAATCAAGCAATTTCATTTTGGCACCATCCATGGTGCTTTCAGCAAGCTCTTTTAGCTCAGGCCAGGCAAATATGATATTATAGCCATCTACAAGAAGGTATTCTTCTTTTTTTTCTATACACTCCTGTTTATAATCAGAGGATTTATAATAATTGTGGGAAACTGACCTCTGCTTTTGCCAAACAGATTTTTTCCCTTGATTTGCGTTATAGGTTCTATTGAGGATTTTGTCAATTTCCTCTGGACCAATCCACTTCTCCTCCTTATAGGAAGCCTGGCTTTGAGCCGTTTCTTCCAATAAGCTGTTATAGCTTTGAAAGCAGCTTTCAATATGCATATAATCTTTTACTTCATCCCAACTAACTAAAAAACTGGTGCCATTTGCGCAAAAAACAGAATCTATTGGGTTTTCCACATCTCTTGCAGGGTCATATCCTATCATTTCTATGACCTCTTCCGTATTATGACAAGGCTCATACCCCTTGAGATAGCAGAAGAGCCTGCCTTGTCCTTTTGTATAAGCCATCACTTCTTTTTGGTAGTTTCTCATGGTAGCAACAGGAGCTGTACCAGTAATAACTGCCATCTCATCGTCAATATGTGAAATCTGACATGTTCCGTGCATCTTATCAACGTCTGATATAGCCCTTCCTACCATTTTTTCAGGCACCTGAAGCTTAAAACCATAATAGGGTTCCAACAATATAGATTCTGCTTCCATTAAACCTTGGCGCACTGCCCTATAGGTAGCCTCTCTGAAATCACCACCCTGTGTATGTTTATTGTGAGCTTTGCCTGAAACTAATGTGATTTTCATATCTGTAATAACCGACCCTGTGAGAACCCCTTTATGAACCTTTTCTTCAAGATGGGATAGAATTAGTCTTTGCCAATTCTTACCTAGCACATCTTCGCTGCACTGAACATCAAACTGAAGTCCGCTTCCTCTCTCATCAGGCTCCATCAACAGGTGAACCTCGGCATAATGCCGCAAAGGTTCGAAGTGACCTACTCCTTCAACTGTATTTGCAATAGTCTCTTTATAAACAATCTTACCTGAGTCAAAGGATACATCAATATCAAATCGACTTTTTATAAGACTTTGTAAAACCTCTGTTTGCACCTCACCCATGATCTGCACCTGAATCTCTTGAAGCTGCTCATCCCATACAATATGGAGCTCCGGATCTTCCTCTTCCAAAAGGCGCAGCTTTGGTATCATTACTCTTGGGTCACAGCCCTCAGGAAGTATAATCTGATAGGATAATACAGGTTCCAAAACAGGCATATTTGAAGCTTTCTCTATCCCCAAACCTTGACCAGGTTTTGTCTGGCTTAGTCCTGTTACCGCACATACAGATCCTGCCTCAACCTCATTGACAGCCTCAAATTTCTGTCCTGAATAGACTCTAATCTGGGTTACTTTTTCTTCCCAAACTCCATTGCTTAAAACATCCCTTGTCCTAAGCATTCCGCCAGTAATTTTCATATAGGTAAGCCGGTTTCCTTGTTCATCCCTGCCTATTTTAAATACTCTGGCACCAAACTCTGATGGGTATGAAGGTATTTCCGAATATTTTACAACCCCCTGGATGAACTCTTCAACTCCCTCCAGCTTTAAAGCTGAACCGAAAAAGCATGGGAATACTTTACGAGCTTTGACAGCAGCCTTAATTTGTGAAACTTGGATATGTCCTGTCTCCAGGTAGGCTTCCATAAGGGACTCATCACACATAGCCAATTGGTCGTAGAAGTCTTCTTCATCATATTGTCCAAATTCAATACAACCGTCATCCAATTGTTTCTTTAGCTCACTTATTATTTTAGCTTTATCTGCTCCATCTTGGTCCATTTTATTAATAAATAAAAATACTGGAATCTTATATATGGAAAGCAAACGCCACAAGGTCATGGTATGACCCTGTATTCCATCCATTCCGCTTATTACTAAAATAGCGTAATCAAGGACCTGGAGGGTTCTCTCCATTTCTGTTGAAAAATCTACATGGCCTGGGGTATCCAATAAAGTTATTTGTGTACCATCAACTTCAAATACGGCTTGTTTGGAAAAAATAGTTATTCCCCTTGCCCTTTCCAACTCATAATTATCTAAATAGGTGTCTTTTTTGTCCACCCGTCCCAATTTTCGAATTTTACCTGTTAAATAAAGCAAACTCTCTGATAAAGTTGTCTTCCCAGCATCTACATGGGCTAATATTCCAATGACTAATTTCTTCATAAGTACTCAGTCCTTCGTGATATATCCATACATATATAATACCAATAAGAAAGGAATCTAACAAACCGTAAATATATTTTAGGGAAGAAAATATATCATCTTTCATAAATGCAACTCATAGTATTATATATGGAGGGATTTATATGAATTTTGATAAGTGCAAAGCCAATATTTCTATGAATAGATATAAACATACATTCAAATATGATAATACTGATGTGCTCACCTTAACTATCATATACCCAGTCATTAATATACCAGATAACCAGATTTCTGAAACAATCATAAATCAACAGATAAACATACAAATTTGTGACTATTATATGTATGCTTCCAACAAATTATATGATCTTGCCGTTGAAACCTACAAGAATTCCCTGGCCAATGATTTTCCATTCCACGGATTTGAAGCTTACATGGAATATACAATTACTTATAACGAAAATGGTTACTTAAGTCTTTATGTTGACAAATATGAGTATACAGGCGGTGCCCATGGCAATACCATAAGAAGTTCTGATACCTGGGAATTATGCACTGGTACACATATTCCACTTTATTGCTACTTCAAACCCGAAACAAATTACAAGGAGCTGCTTATAAAAGAAATTATTAGACAGGCAGATGAAAATATGAAATCAGATACACCTCCATATTTTGATGATTACAGAAAGCTGATTGTTGAGAATTTCAATCCAAATAGTTATTACCTTACTCCCGAAGGTATGGCCATTTATTATCAGCAATATGAAATAGCTCCCTATGCTACCGGCATAGTAGTATTTATTATCCCCTACAGTATAATTGGATGGTATCCGGAATGTTTATGTTGATTCTGCAATAAGTGCAAAGCCAGTCAGGACTAATAAGAGTTATGACTGGCTTTTTTTAATATCGTTGACAATCAAATATATATTATGTTAGTATTTAGGCAAAACTAAATACTCAGGGGAGCTTGTGTGCAGGCTGAGAGGAAGCGAATACAGCTTCGACCCTTATTACCTGATTTGGATAATGCCAACGTAGGGAAATTACTGGGATGACAATTTATGGGAAGTACCTATTAGGCACTTCCCATTTTTCGTATCTAAAAATTATCAAATTATTTACCAATTAAAATTTTATGTATGGAGGTTTTTATATGTTTGAAGGTATCCTGAAAAATGTTCATGAGAAAACACCTTTAGTCCACTGCATCACAAATTATGTCACAGTAAATGATGTGGCAAACACACTATTAGCCTGTGGTGGTTCTCCCATTATGGCCGACGATGAAAAAGATGCGGTAGAAATTACCTCTTTATGCAATGCTCTTGTCATCAATATTGGAACCTTAAATGAAAGAACAATTACAACAATGCTTAAGACAGGCAAAAAAGCAAATGAGCTTTCTCACCCTGTAGTCCTTGATCCAGTTGGTGCAGGTGCATCAAAGCTACGCACAGATACAACCTTTAAGCTTTTAGAAGAAGTTAAATTCTCTGTTATACGCGGCAACATTTCCGAAATAAAAACCGTTTCTAAAGGAAGGGGAACCACAAAGGGTGTGGATGCCGATATAAGCGATGCAGTAACAGAGAAAAATCTGGATGAAACAGTGTCTTTTGCCAAAGAATTAAGTGCAAGAACTAAAGCTATAATTGTTATTACCGGTGCTATTGATATTGTAGCAAATTCAAATAAGGCTTATCTTATAAGAAACGGACATCATATGATGTCAAAGGTAAGTGGTACCGGATGTATGCTCACAGCAATAATAGCCGCATATTGTGCCGCAAATCCAGACAACCATTTGGACGCTGCTGCAGCTGCAGTTTGTGTTATGGGGCTATGTGGAGAATTAGCTTATGACAAAGTAGTAAAAAATGATGCAGGTACATCTTCCTACCGAACCTATCTCATTGATGCAATAAGCAAGCTAGATGCTAAAACCTTAGAAGGAGGCATGAAAATTGAAATTAGATAAATCCTCCATGCTACTATATGCCGTTACAGAACGTTCATGGCTTAAGAATCGCTCTCTTAGCGATGCTGTTGAAGAAGCCCTCAAAGCAGGAATAACATTTTTGCAGCTGAGGGAAAAAGACCTTGACTATAATTCTTTTCTTCATATAGCAATAGAAATAAAGAAAATAACTGATAAATACAAAGTACCTTTTGTAATCAATGATAATGTAAAAGTTGCCATAGCCTGCGGAGCTGATGGAGTCCATGTTGGTCAAGAAGATATGGATGCAAAAGATGTAAGAAAAATGATAGGCCACGATAAAATCCTGGGTGTATCAGCCCAAACGGTAGAACAAGCTATTCATGCAGAGCAAAATGGTGCTGATTACATAGGTGTTGGCACCATATTTCCTACTCCAACCAAGCTTGATGCGGAAGCAGTGTCCTTTGAAATGCTCAAAGATATCTGTGAAGCGGTATCCATACCTGTAGTAGCTATTGGCGGCATTAATGAGAATAATGCCATGAAACTTGCAGGAAGCGGAATATCAGGTATTGCAGTAGTTTCGGCTATATTTGCTCAAGATAATATTACTGAAGCAGTAAAGAAATTGCATCAGATTTCATCCAGGTTGGTAAGCCATGAAAATTAAAGGAGCTATTTTTGATCTGGACGGCACTTTGCTGGACTCAATGTATTTCTGGGATGACTTAGGAGCAGAATATCTAAGGCAAAAAGGTATTGCTCCTCCAAGGAATATAAACGAAGTACTTAAAACATTAAGTCTTGAACAATCTATTAGCTATTTTAAAGAAGTATACTTTATAAGAGGTAGTGAAGATGAAATTAAAAAAGAGATTATCGGACTGATTGAAAATCAGTACAGATTCAAAGTGCCTTTAAAACCTTCTGTCATTCCTTTTCTCGATAAGCTTTACAATAATAATGTAAAAATGTGCATAGCCACCGCCACCGAATATAATCTTGCAATAGATGCGATGGAAAGGCTGAATATAGCGAAATATTTTAAATTCATCCTTACATGCTCCGAAGCAGGAATAGGAAAAGATAATCCTCAGTTTTTTCTTAAAGCTTTGGAGATGCTTAATACTTCCAAATACGAAACTATAGTATTTGAAGATTCACTTCATGCAATAAAAAGCGCCAAATCGGCAGGCTTTTTTGTAGCAGCAATGTATGATAAAAGCTCCGAGGAGGATAAGGAAGAAATAAAGTCTATGGCAGACATATATCTTAATTCTTTTGAAGATTGGGAGATGAAATTATGAAAAAAGTATTGACTATAGCAGGATCAGACTGCAGCGGCGGAGCAGGAATCCAAGCCGACATTAAAACCATAACCGCCCATAAAATGTACGCTATGAGCGCTATCACCGCATTAACAGCCCAGAATACCACTGGTGTTTACGGTGTATTGGAGGCAACACCTGAATTTGTCGCCAATCAACTTGACTGTATTTTTCAAGATATAAGACCTGATGCTGTAAAAATCGGAATGGTTTCAAATGTAGAGATTATAGAAGTTATAGCTATGAAGCTACGCGAATATAGTGCAGAAAATATTGTTGTGGATCCAGTTATGGTTTCCACAAGCGGCAGCAAGCTTCTCAACGATAATGCAAATGATGCATTAACAACTCTCCTTTTCCCTTTAGCTGCAGTAATTACACCCAATATTCCTGAAGCCCAATGTCTTTCAGGATTAACCATAAAGAATAAAGTGGACATGGAACGTGCAGCTGATATGATATCAGATATGACTAAAGGCAGCGTACTTATAAAAGGTGGACATCTGGATGAAAGCGCCGATGATTTGCTCAAAGCTGAAGGAAAGACATTCTGGTTTGAAAGCCCAAGGATTGAAAACCCAAATACCCACGGGACAGGTTGCACTCTATCATCTGCTATTGCATGCAACCTTGCCCTGGGTCTTAATATTATAGAAAGCGTAAATAAGGCTAAAGAATATATAACAGGCGCATTAAAAGCTGGTCTTAGTATTGGTAAGGGGCGTGGACCGCTCAATCACTGCTTTAAGCTGCAATAAGAATATATTGTACTATTTTTTATAGAAATTCGATATTTTTTATATTAAATAAGTCGAGCATCATAATAGCAGCTTTGGTATCATGTAGATATGAATGAAAGGAGGGAGTCAATGCTTAAGGAATTAAACCATGTGATTGACTATATTGAAGAGCATTTAACCGATGATCTGTCTCTTGAAGTAATTTCTGAATATGCCGGAGTTTCTGACTATCACTTTAGAAAAATATTTTTTTATCTTTCTGGGTTAACCCTTAGTGAATATATAAAAAACAGAAAATTGTCTGAGGCAAATAAGGATTTATTGAATGGAGAGAGAGTAACGGATGTTGCTTT
>NZ_JAWLCK010000030.1:0-26998 GCF_041687175.1 Lutispora sp. | reverse complement strand
TAATAGTAGAACTCAGATTTAGGT
Organism: Lutispora sp.; assembly: GCF_041687175.1. NCBI lineage: Bacteria > Bacillati > Bacillota > Clostridia > Lutisporales > Lutisporaceae > Lutispora > Lutispora sp. The sequence continues at coordinate 26,974 of NZ_JAWLCK010000030.1, read as the reverse complement.
ATTCCTCTGGGGTCTTATTAGGAACACGGATTTACACGGCACTAACCACTAAAGCGTGCATATTAGATATATGCTAACCATTGGTTGCGTTACGTAGGATATTCCTTTTGGGTCATCTGGAAGAACACGGATTCACACGGCGGGATTTTTTTGATAAGAACACTAAAAGTCACTAAGACTTCACTTAAATACACTAAATTATACATATTAATTATGCACATACTGTAGCGCTTCAAGTAAATCTAAGTACGTTACACTAACTAAAGAATAAGCATATGTGCAAGTGAACATATTTATTGATTTTGCCTGTAACTCTTAGCGAAGTATTCTTAGAAAAAGAACCCGCCGTGTTAATCTGTGGTTTCATCCGTGTAAATCCGTGTTCTGAAAATGACGCATAAAAAATAAAACTGCCGAAGGCAGTTTTACATAAACCTGGTGGGCAACAGCATATCAATCAAGCCGATCACTAGCGCTCCTATTAATGCGCCCCAAATGGATACAGCCATATTACCTACAAAGTATTGAGTAAAATATATAATGGCTGCTGAAATTATAAATCCGGATAATCCTCTTCCCAATGGTGCCGCATCAAAATTGAAAAGCCTGCCGATTAAATAATCAGCTCCGGAAATTATCAAAGCTGCTATCAATGCGGTCCAGAATCCCCTTATTGAAAAGCCCGGAACCAACCAGGAAGTAACTAATAGGACAACTGCTGCAACTACAAATCTAATAATAAATCCTACAACGCTTCCTCCCGTAGCTCTTCTGGTTTCATTGTTGTTCTTGTTTTCTTCATCCAACAGAACTCACCTCCAAAAATTGTCTCTTTTGTATTCTTTACACACTATATATTATTGCTATATTTATCTTTTTTATTTAACCATTATTTTCCACAAAGTTTATTTCCTTCGTTTTCTCATTTCCTGTATAGTATTCTTTGCTCCTGAGTATAAGCCAGCTGCAGAAAGTCCATAGACCAACCCTTGAAATATTCTCATTTTGAGTTCGGGATGATCAAGGTAAAACACTCCGGCTATAATACCCAGGATTACAGAAGCCACTGCCGCAAACTGTCTCGGCAATCCTAAGCCTTTGAGAACTTCTGTTACAGCAATTATTACAGGTATGATAATAGCTTCGCTAAACATACTGTCCCTCCTTTCTTCTGATATATTATATGAATTATCCAGGGTTGTTCTATGCATATTTACAAACATTAGTGGAATGGATAAACTATTTAATGAAACATAATTTTCAATAGATTAATCATGGAGGATGAAAAATGACTTATAGGCTATACCTAAAGGACTCTTATATAAAAGAATTTGAAGCTAATATTGTAGAATCTATACCTTACAATGATCTGTATGCAGTGATGCTGGATAAAACTGCTTTCTATCCAGAGGGAGGCGGTCAGCCTTCAGACAGAGGATACATAGATGAATATGAAGTGATAGACATTATTGAGAAGGATGGTCAAATACTTCATCTTGTTAATCATGAAATTAGCAACAAAAAAGTAGTTTGCAGAATAGACTGGAATAGAAGATATGATTTCATGCAGCAGCATACAGGTCAACATATTCTATCATGCTGCTTTCTGGAATTGTTTGGCGGCAATACCGATAGCTTTCATTTAGGCATGAACACTGTTAGTATTGAAATAGACATCAAAGAATTTAATCAGGATGACTGCAATAGGGTGGAATCTATGGCCAATGAAATCATATATAATAATTTACCCATATCGTCATCTATAGTAGATGAAGAAGAGTTAAAAAAATTGCCATTAAGAAAACAGCCTAGTGTTAAAGATAATATCAGAATAGTCAAAATTGGGGATATTGACTACAATCCATGCGGTGGTACACATGTCATGACCACAGGGGAAGTAGGCATTATTAAGATTTTGAAATGGGAAAAATTAAAGTCATCCTACAGATTCCAGTTCCTATGTGGAAAGAGAGCACTAATGGATTATGGTAATAAGAATCTGGTCCTTCAATCCTTATGTGCAAAATTATCTGTAAGGGATTTTGATTTGGAAAAAGCAGTAGAAAGGCTGATTGAAGAAAATAAAAACCTCAATAAGCAGTATTCAAATGCAAATAAAGCATTATTGAAATATGAAGCAGCAGAACTCTATAATGGATCTGATACAGTAAATAACATTAGGATTATCAAATCAATTTATTACAACAGAAAGTTTGATGAAATAAAAAATATAGCGTCAGAAATAACAGCATATGAGAAAACCATAGCTTTGCTTGGTGTCATAAATGATAATGCTCAGATAATCTTCAGCCGTTCAAATGACATTGATATGGATATGAATATGTTATTAAAATCTGTTATACCTATGATACAGGGCAAAGGTGGAGGCAGCCCTAAAACCGCTTTAGGAGGAGGCTCCTCTGAGGACTTAGGAAATTTAATTGAAGAAGCTTATAACTCCTGTTTAAAATTTTTATCGCAGCTGTAATTGCTTTCAATTTTTCTCAATAGAGCTTTTACAAGGGTTTTCAGCTTATCATCAATTTCATCTATTATATCACCCATGTCATCAGCTCTATTAATAGCTCCCTCCAAATCACTTTTATGAGCCAATGTGATCTTATTAAATTCATCGGCAGCTCCTACTAATAGTCTATAAGAGCTTACAAGAGGAGTTAGTATATCAATTAGAATCCTTATGTCTTTTAATAGGGGATCTGGATGTTCTATATATGATTGATTTTTTTCTTCCATATAATCACCTGCTCCATAACAAAGTATCTGTTAACCCTTTGACTTCTAGATAAAATTTATGTTATATTGTTTAATGTTATTCCCATTTCATGAGTTTCGAGGTGGATTATGAGTCTTCAAATAGTAATAAATCAGATATTAATCCTTTTTATAATAATGTGCATAGGATTCATCGCTAAAAAATCAAAATTAATAAATGAGAGTACGGAGAAATCTTTATCAAATGTTTTACTAAATATAAGTCTACCTGCTCTAATGCTCTCCTCAATAAATGTGAGCTATGATTCGGAGACCTTGCCTAATATGCTGCAGATATTCTACATAACACTTGCCCTTTATATTGCAGTCATATTGTTTGCCAACATCACTGCAAAACTTTTCAGGTTTAAGTCTCCACTTGCTGATATTTACATCAATCTGCTCACCTTTGCTAATGTTGGTTTCATAGGCTTTCCCATAGCCAACGCTATTTTTGGATCAATAGGAGTATTATATGCAACAGTTGCAAATTTGATATTTAATATATTCTTGTGGACATATGGTATATTAATAATTAATAAAGAAGGGTCCATAGATTTTAAGAAGCTATTGAATATTGGCACAATAGTTTCTGCTGCAACAATAATAATATTTATATTAAAAATCAGAATGCCCTCAATTCTACTAAGTGCATTAGATATGACAGGAGACATGACAACTCCAATATCCATGATGTTAATTGGTTCCTTTATTGCGGATATAAATTCAATAAAAAGCTTATTTGATTGGAAAATTGGAGTAATTGCTTTTTTTAGATTATTAATGATACCCTTTACTCTAGCTTTTATACTTAGTTGGTTAGGTATAAATGATACGGTAATTTCTTTATGTACCATATTGGCGGCTGCCCCATCTGGCTCTACCAATGCCATATTGGCCAAACAGTTTAATGCAGAACCGACTTTTACCTCAGTGGCTGTATTTGTAACAACACTTTTGTTCCTGGTAACATTGCCAAGTATAATTTTTGTGCTTAACAATTATATACTCATATAACTCTGGACATAATAACTATATTGATATATTTTCACAATAGCAGATTATGTCAAACAAAAAATCAATTGTTTTTATTCATTTCCTGTGATATTATAGTTAACGGAGCTAAACAAGGGGGTAGATGGGTGCTGGTGTGCCCTCTGGTCTTCAAAACCAGCGTGGGGAGTTGGTAGCTTCCTGGGTGGGTTCGATTCCCACATACTCCCGCCAATTGTAAGCAAAAACCTCTCGTCATGAGAGGTTTTTTTAGTCATTTCTTAGCCATATCTATGAGCCCTGATATTCTTTCCATTATATACTCATATCCCTTTTCACTGTGGGGTATAAAGCAACTGCTACAATCTTTTATCCCATCTTCCATATACTTGAAGTTTCCTCCACATTTTTCTTTCAGTGCATACAATGGACAATAACAGAATAAACAATTCATTTTTTTGCTATCTCCAACTTTATGACATGGGTAAAACTCACATTTTTCATGGGAAAAAAATTTATACTGCTCTCCCATATTGTTCCCCTCTTTCATCTATTTATTTGCCACTATACAGTATTCTTTTATCCTCAACCCTCTTGGTAATTTTATTCTGATCAAAATAATCCAGTATAGCCATAGCATATTTTCTACTGGTTCCCAACAGATCTCTAAACTCACCAAGCTGTATGGATTTGTTTTCTTTAATGTAGTTCACTATCAAATCTGTTGCATCTTTTATGGCTTCCGAAGAAAAAACTGTTTCTTGATCAACCTTGATCAATTGGCTGCTGCTTACTAGAGCATTAAATACAGGTGCAACAGATTTTTCTTGAAGCTTAAGCATATTCACCAATTCTTTAAACTTAGGTGGATTATATTTGTTCTCATGGTATATATCCATGATAAGTTTTCTTATCTTCTCTTGTTCGTCAGAAAACTTAACTTTGAAGTCCCATAAAGATACACTTTGCTCACTTATCTTTATTATCCTATTTGAAACCAAGTGACCAAAAAGCTCATCGCTTATCCTTTGTTTTGTGGAATGCAATACCTTTGTCCTCAGCTCTTCCTTAGACATTCCTGTTTTAAGGGGATTTTTCTTATGAAAATCATTAAGCACTATCTTAACTTTTTGTTCCAAATCCTCTAAAAACTCATTGTGAACATAAAAGGTTCCTTCATTGGTTTTAAAGGCTTTTATGGCATTTTGTCCCTCTAGCTTTTCTAGTACCGAATTACAGTTTTCTATAGGAATATTGCCGGCAGCTTTTGCTATTGAAGCGGCATCGGGATAGAATTCACTCAATCTCATTATTAACTGCTCTATTATATCTTCCAGGTTTCCCTTTTCTTTAATCATAAGTTCTTCAATAATCTCTTCCTTAAATCTCTTCCTCTTTGGAGGATTAGGGTCAAGTATAGTACCTCCTCCGATTGTTATCATAGGGGAATAGAATCTTATAACAAAGCGATCATCTTTTAAACATGCTATTTCTTCCTCAAGCCTGATTTGCACAAAAGCACTTTCTCCGGGTACTAATTCTTCTCTGTCTAGAAGTACGACTCGACCAAATACTTCAGCAGAGCCATGATATATTCTTAATCTGTCCCTATTGCTTATACTTCTCTCTGCATCTTTTAATAGTTCCAATCTAGCATCAAACATGAATGTAGGCTCCATAGAATTTATTGCAGCAACCACATCGCCTCTTGTTATTTCTTCCAATTTAATTCCTGCAAGGTTCATGGCTACCCTCTGTCCAGCTTCAGCTACACCTACACTTATATCATGAACCTGTATTGTTCGAACTCTGGATTCAAGCTTTTGTGGATAGATCATAACTTTATCCCCTTCTTTTATTGTTCCAGAGATCAAAGTACCTGTGACAATAGTTCCGAATCCCGGTATGCTGAAAACTCTGTCTACAGGCAGCCTTAAAGGTTTATCAACATCCTTAGTCTCAACTATCTCTGTCAGTGTGTCTATTTCCATCGCTAGCCTATCAAAACCTTCTCTTGTAACTGAGGATACAGGTATGATAGTTGCATCCTCCAAAAAAGTACCTGCAACATCTTCTTTTACCTGTTCAACGATAATTTCCAGCCATTCTTCATCTACCATATCTGTCTTTGTCAGTACTATAATCCCTTTTTTTATCTTTAATAAAGATAATATATTTAAGTGTTCCTTGGTCTGAGGCATAACACCTTCATCTGCTGCAACCACAAGCAATACTAAGTCAATGCCGCCAATACCTGCCAGCATATTTTTAATAAATCTCTCATGACCTGGTACATCTATAATACCAGCTCTTCTTCCACTTGGAAGATCAAAATAAGTAAATCCTAGCTCTATGGATATACCTCTATCCTTTTCCTCTTTAAGCCTGTCTGTATCCTTACCTGTTAAAGCTCGAATCAATGTGGTTTTTCCATGGTCTATATGCCCGGCAGTTCCAATAATCACATGTTTCAAAGCTGAAACCTCTCTTTCAATCAAGTTATTTCAAAGCCCTAATTAATGCTTCTTCTATTACATTAAACTCATCTTCCCAAATCGTTCTTATATCTATTAGAACTTTGTCTTTATTTATGCGTGTAATAATAGGGATTTCATTACTTCTAAGCTTTTTTTCAAGCTGATTCACTGTAAACCTATCAGAGTATAGGCTAATCACTGTAGTAGGCATCCTATGCATAGGCATGGAACCTCCTCCGACTTCTGAATAATCATCTTCCATTGATATAAAGAAGCTATCTGGTAAAGAAGATATTAATCTATTGTATAATTTTTCTGCTCTTTTCCTTATATCCTTGTTGTCCTCAGTAAGCATTTTTAAAACAGGTATCTCTTTTAACGCTCTATCCTTATCCAGATAAAGTTTTAGTGTTCCTTCCAAGGCTGCAAGAGTCATTTTATCAACTCTAAAGGCCCTTGTTAACGGATTCCTTTTCATTGCTTCTATATATTCCCTTTTCCCAACTATTATACCTGCCTGGGGTCCTCCGAGCATCTTATCTCCGCTAAAGGTTACTACATCCATACCTGAAGCAACTGCCTCCTGTACCGTAGGTTCATAAGGCAATCCATACTTTGATAAATCTAAAAGCATGCCACTTCCTAAATCTTCTATAACTGGTATACCTTTTTCTCTACCCAAAGATACCAATTCTTCCGAAGCAACTTCTTCAGTAAACCCAAATATCCTATAGTTGCTCGTATGAACCTTCATCAATGCTTTAGTATTTTCATTTATTGCTTTCTCGTAATCCCACAAATGAGTCTTGTTAGTGGTGCCTACTTCTACAAGCTTTGCTCCGCTTTGAGCCATAACATCAGGAATTCTGAAAGACCCTCCAATCTCAACAAGCTGCCCCCTTGACACTATTACCTCCCCACATTTGGCCATGGTGCTTAGAACCAGCATTACAGCAGCAGCATTGTTATTTACAACCATAGCTGCTTCAGCATTTGTGAGATGGCATAGTATATCTTCTACATGATCATATCTGGATCCCCTTATCCCTTTATCAAGATCCATTTCTAAGTTGGAATATCTGGATGAGATTTTTACCAGGTCTCCGATTACAGAAGAGCTTATACAAGCCCTCCCTAAGTTTGTATGAAGTACAACACCGGTACCGTTTATAACATTTTTTAGATTGTTGCTCATCTTCTTTTTTACATAGAGACTTATTCCATCAATGATGGAATTCTCATTCAACACTAATTTATCAATATCCGATGCATGCAAAATACTGTTTCTGTACTCCTGCAAGAATTCTCTGATGGAATCTACGAGTACAGATCTTGGATATATTTCTAATAGCTTTTTTATATTTTCATTGTTTAGTAATTCATCAACAGAAGGTATACTGCTAAGCAGTGTTTTTTTATCAGGCATACTCATCCTCCATTAATTAGATTACCTCTAAAGGTTTTTTATCCTTTTCTTTCACTTTTCCAATCATACTAAAGCTTGTTTTATTATTCTTCCTCAGTAAACTCAAAAGCTTCTCTGCCCTATCTTCGGCAACTGAAATCAATAGACCTCCAGATGTTTGGGGATCAAACAATATGTCCTTTATTTCTTGATTTATGCTATTAACAAATACTACCTTGTCACCTACATGCTCTTGATTCCTATAAGCGCCACCGGGAATAATACCCATCTTTGCTAATTCAATGCTTTCTTTAATAATCGGTAAATAATCAGACCATATTTCAATTGTTACATCGCTTCCCTCTGCCATCTCCAAAGCATGGCCTAATAATCCAAAACCTGTAATGTCAGTGCAGCTATTTACTCCAACAGTCTGCATTGCTTCACATGCGTCCTTGTTCAAATAAGACATAATTTCTATAGCTTTGTTTATTACTTCTTCATTAACCAGGTCTGCTTTTATAGCGGTGTTGAGTATTCCAAGACCTAAAGGTTTTGTCAGTATTAATACATCTCCAGGCTTTGCAGCAGAGTTCGTAATGACTTTATCAGGGTGAACCATACCCATAACAGATAATCCGTACTTAGGTTCATTATCCTCTACGCTATGACCTCCTGCTACCACGGCACCTGCTTCAAATATTTTATCTGCTCCACCTTTTAATATCTGTCCCAGTATATCTACTGAAAGACAATTTGGAAAGCACACAATATTCATAGCCGTCAAGGGCTTACCACCCATTGCATATACATCACTTAAAGAATTGGCGGCTGCCACCTGTCCATATTTATATGGATCATCAACCACAGGTGTAAAAAAATCCATAGTAAGTATTACTGCGGTATCATCATTTATTTTATAAACAGCAGCATCATCAGATTTATCCAAACCAACTATTAGATTATCGTCATAAAACTTAGGCAAATGACGCAAAACTTGCGCCAAGGTCTCAGGACCTATTTTAGCTGCTCAGCCTGAACTCTCTGTCATCTGAGTAAGTCTCTTGTCCTTGATATCCATTTCATCATCTCCTTCATCTGCAGCATTAGTTGTGTGTTACAATAAACGTGGCAAATATCTCCGTTATTTTAACACAATTATTTTACCTTAATCAAATCCTTAATTGATTCATATCTTTTTTCTCCTATCCCTGTGACATTCTTTATTTCTTCAATACTTTTAAAAGGGCCATTGGATTCCCTGTATTCTATTATCCTTTTTGCATATGCTTCTCCAATTCCCGGCAGGCTGTCCAGTTCTGATATTCCTGCAGTGTTTATGTTTATCTTCTCATTACCAGTATTGCTACTAGTACCTATAGTATGACTATTATGTGGTGTTAACTCTGTTTGTTCTATCTTTTCCCCAATTTTGGGTATATAAACCTTTTCTTCATCCATCAGCTTTTTTGACAAATTCACAGCATTCAGATCTGCATCAACAAGAGCTCCACCAACATACTCAAGAGCTTCTCCTAACCTGGTTCCTTCTTTTATCCATATAAATCCGGGTGTTCTAACTGCCCCGCTGATATGTACCCCGATATTTACAGATTCTTCAACAATACTTTCGTCTAAATCTGAAATCTTTTCTACCTCTTCATATTCATTATCCTCCAATGATATTTCAGTGGCTTTATGAGAGTTAATATATATAGTTCCTATGAGAGCAAAGGAAAGAATAATTATAATACAAAGAAGTATCTTTTCTTTTCTGGTACTCATAATTATCCACACCCCTCATTTTTAATACTACTTAGTTCTACATCTATCAGATTAATCCTTGTTTTTCAAACATTTTTTATAGGAATAATGTTTTTTCTGTCTTTTTTTGATATACTATTTTTATCAAGAACATAGACGGAGGCAGCAATGGGAAAAAAATTTATATTATTAGCAACAGTTTTAGTTTTTATTTGCAGTTTTAGCACTACATGGGCAGAACCGGATATTACTTCCCCCTCAGCTATTCTTATGGATGCAGAAACTGGAAGGGTGTTATATGAAAAAGAAAGTAATGTGAAGAGGTTCCCTGCTAGCACCACAAAAATAATGACGGCTATATTGTGTATTGAAAAAGGAAATTTAGATGATATAGTAACTATTGGTACTAATCCTCCACTTGTTGAAAGAGGAAGCAGCCAGATTTATCTGATTCCTGGAGAGCAATTAACATTGGAACAGCTATTGTATGCAATGATGCTTGAATCAGCAAATGATGCAGCAGTTGCCATTGCAGAGCATATATCCGGCTCTGTAGAAGATTTTGCAAAACTGATGAATAAGAGGGCTAAAGAATTAGGAGCATTTAATACCAATTTTGTAAACCCAAACGGTCTACATGATGACAATCATGTGACTACAGCTAAAGATCTGGCATTAATAGCCAAACATGCAATGACTTTACCGAAATTTAGAGAGGTAGTAAGTACGGTAAATTATACTATTCCAGAAACCAATAAGCAGCCTGAAAGAAATTATATAACAAACACCAACAAACTAATATGGAAGCAAAATAAAACATTTAGTTACGAATATGCCATAGGAATAAAAACAGGTTATACAACAAAGGCAAAGAATAATCTGGTAGCTGGGGCACTAAAGGATGGAACAGAGCTGATTTCTGTCGTTATGAACGAAAACAGTATAAGCAACACATCAAATGTATATACAAACACAGTAAAGTTGTTTGAGTATGGATTTAATAATTATTCAAGCAAAAAGCTGCTAACAAAAAACCAGATAGTAACCACTATCACTGTACCTGAAACCGACGAGAAATTAAACCTTCTGGCTGCTGATGATTTTGACCTTATTTTGTCAGATAAAGAGATTTCGAATGTTGAGAGCAACATTACCTTGATAGATGATATTATAAAGCCTATACAAAAAAATCAAATACTTGGTTATATAAGCTATTCAATAGATGGGCAACAAATTGAAAAGATAAGCTTAATGGCAGCTGAAGATTTGCTATTGCCTGAAAAAACATCTAAACCATTCTTAAAATGGCTGCTGAGGTTGTTTATAGCCTATCTTTTATGGAGAACAATTGTAGTATATAGCCGCTACCTTAGAAAAAAGAGAAGAAGAAAAAGAGAAGTTCCTGTTCTATTTATGAATAGAAAAAGAGGCCGCATCTGGTGATGGGCCTCTTTTTATAGCATTATCCTATGTATGCTATTACTTCAATCTCTACAAGCACATCCATTGGTAATCTTGCAACTTCTACACAGGATCTGGCAGGTTGATTTTTTGTAAAATATTGAGCATATATCTCATTTATTTTACTAAAGCTATTCATGTCTTTGATGAAAACTGTAGTTTTTAACACATTGTCAAGATTAGTGCCTGCAGCCTCAAGTATAGCCTTGATATTTTCCAAGCATTGCCTTGCTTGAGATTGTACATCCCCTTCAGCAATCTTTCCTGTTTCAGGATTCAAAGGTGTTTGGCCTGAAACGAATAGCAAATTCCCAAATTTTATTCCTTGTGAGTATGGACCTATAGCTCCTGGAGCTTTAGTTGTACTTATAACTTCTTTAACCATCTTTATACCTCCTGAAAATTTATGAATTTACTCTTATTTCATCCAAGTAATTATAAATTGTGTACCTGGAAACACATAGCACCTTTGCAACATAGTCTACTGCCCCTTTTATCAGAAATACACCTTTCTCCTCTAAGGTTTCAACAATGTTCACTTTATCCTCCTTTGACATAAAAGCCACGGGTTTACCATATTTCTCTAACGTCTTATCTACAATATTGCTTAAGACTTCGTTTATTGTACTGCCGAAGCTTTCCTCCTGACTTTCAGAAGAGGTCTCAGGAGTATTTATTTCGAACATATCATTTAGAATGTTCTTTACTACAGTAATTTCCGATATATCAATATTTATACATAAGAATCCTATCACTTCTCCTTTTTCATCCTTAACATATATAAGAGAAGATTTGAGAATTCTTCCGTCATTGGACTTTTTCATATAGTTTATTTTATGTTTATCAAACTGTGCCTTTTTAAGCGTTGAAAGGCCATATTCACTCATAGGACTCCCAACTTTGCGGCCTGTAATATGACCATTAGATATAGATATTATAGAGTTCTGTGGATTCTTTACATCATGCAGAACTACTTCACAATTCTTGCCGAAGGTCTGTGCCAAAGCTTCAACTATGGGAATCAAGGCTTCCAATATCGGATGTAGTTTATTCTTCAAAGTTTACCCTCCCTATAAATACTCGCTATTTACATTGTACCATAAACAAAAACCCACATCCATAATGGAAGTGAGATTTTATTTATAGTTATTACTCTATAGTAAGAGTTTTTGCATCAACCCAAAGTCGTTCCAGGTTGTAAAATTTTCTTTCCTCTTCATAGAAGATATGGACTACAACATCATAATAATCCAGAAGAATCCATCGGCCATTTCTAAAGCCTTCTTTATGATGCAGTTTATATTCCTCTTTATCCATGTTTTCTTCTACATTATCACAAAGAGATTGAACATGAGTAGTTGAAGTTCCTGTTGCTATAACAAAATAGTCACACAAGGTAGACAAATCACGAATATCAAGAACCTTTATATCCTTTGCCTTTTTATCCTGTAGTGTCTGTACAATTCTATCAACCTTCATTCTAGAAGTTTCCTCCAATAATATCCCTCCAGTATATTAGTTATATAATCTATTAAATTCTAGCTGACAGCATCAGCGCCAGCGCTTTCTAAATCCTGTATGTTTTCACCTGCACTTTTTTGAACACCAATATCACTGCTTATTTCTTCATTAAATTGTTTCAATTCTTCCTCATCGCAAATATAGTAAGATATCTTATCAATATACGCCGCATCTCCTGGTATTGTATACATCTTAATATTCTCCAAATCAATATCCTTTAACCTTAATGCATAGGAGGCTAACTCAGATTGCTCCATATTAGTTTTAACATATTTGCTTGCAGTATCCAGTATGGAGAAAGCTTTAGGTAATATTTTAGGACTGGTCATATGCTTTATCAACGCCTTAGCAAACTGCTGCTGAGCATTTATTCTGCCTAAATCTCCATTGGTATAGGTTGCCCTATATCTTACAAAATGTACTGCATTCTTTCCGTTTAAAATCTGCTCTCCTGCCTTAATATCTATATGAAGGTCCTGAGTAGGATCATCATACTTCATGTTTATAGGTACATTTATCTTTACTCCACCCATTATGTCAATTATCTTTTCAGCGCCTTTAAAATCCATTTCAAAATAATAATGAATGGGTATATCCAGAAGCTTACCTACAGTGTCCATCGCTAAAAGGGCCCCTTCTTTTTTACTCACTGCATGATTGATTTTATCATAACCGTAATTTTCGATATAAACCCTGGTATCCCTTGGGATAGAAATAATTGCTGCTTTATTATTATCTTTGTTGTATCTCAGCACCATCATAAAATCTGACCTTGCATCATCTATGCCCATTACAAGAAAATTCACTATTGGATCATCTTTAGCGCTTGGTGGCTGAAGATTAGGATTTTCTTCTACAATTTGGGCATATTCTGCATCATCATGCTGAAACTTGCTTAGATAATAATAAGCGGCTCCTCCGATAATCAAAGCAAAGGCTAAAAAAGAAATAGTAAAAATTATTATAAATCTCTTCATGATAACACTCCATTCATAATTGTGTGGAATTATAAATTAGAAAATTTCTTGCATTGACTGTATCATGATGAAGCAGTCCCCTTCTATCAATAATATATATGATAGTCAGATCAAAAGCAAATAGCAAGGCTTTATCTATATCTTCATAAGCTAAAGCCCTAACCTTATCTATACCTTCAAACTTCCTGGACGGTTCTATATAATCTGCAATAAAAATGATCTTCTCCATCAAAGTCATACTTTTTCTACCTGTCACATGATATCTGATTGAAGAAAGTATTTCATTGTCATCTATGCCAAATAGGGTTCTGGCTATATAAACTGAACCAGGACCATGTATAATTTCAGGTATACTATAGCTTTCTTCGTCTACTTCAAATCCACAATTTCTAGCATAATAGACTAAATCTTCGTATCTTTCTTCTTTACTGCAATCATGTACTAATCCTGCCAATTTGGCTTTATATTCATCTACGCCATAATGATGAGCAAGAGATTCAGCAATATCAGCAACATTTATGGAATGCACATATCTCTTATGTGACAAATGACTCTTGAGATATTCATGAATTAAATTAAGCTCTATCATGATAAAACTCCACTATTCCAAATACAAATTGTTTTTTCTAATATAATGCTCTACAGATTCTGGCAATAAATATCTTATGGTCTTATTATTATTTATTCTATACCTTATATCTGTAGACGAAATAGCTAAAGAAGGTACTTCAATACTATATATTTCTTTATCATATTTAGACTTGATCTCTTCAAGCTTTTGTTCCATATCATGATAATAAAACCCAGGTCTTGTAGCAGCTACAAATTGACACATTCCTAATAACTCTTCCACATTATGCCAGGTTAGTATCTCTAAAATTGCATCTGCGCCCGTTATAAAATAAATTTCTGCATCCTCACCATGTATTCTTCGAAGCTCCCTGATTGTATCGACAGTATAAGTGATACCACTTCTTTCTATTTCCAGGCGCGAAACCTCGAAATATGGATTTGTTATTGTAGCCAGAACCGTCATAAGATATCTGTGATATGCATCAGTAGTGGGTCTGTGCATTTTATGAGGAGGGTTATTGGTAGGCATGAAAAGCACCTTTTCCAATTTAAATTTATCTCTTACAGCTTCAGCCGTTACTAAATGGCCATAGTGTATTGGATCGAAAGTGCCACCCATAACCGCAAATCTTTTATAAATATTTATTTTATCATACTTACCCATCTTCTTTTGTACCTCATATAGTTATTATACTGCATTCATTATTATGCAGTTGTAAATATTATACACTATTCTTTTTTATAGTGGAAGAAAATTCTCACATCTCTATGAGGCTTACACCCTCTATAGATGTTACTGACTTGATTATATCCTCAGTTTTTACATCTTTATTACCTTTAAGTACAAGTTTTATTATAACATTATAGTCATCCACAGGTTCAATCGAAATGCTCTTGATGGTAATATTCATCTTTCCTAATTCTGTACCTATTCTCCCTAATTGTCCAGGTCTGTCTACGGATTTTATAACTACATTCACATATTCATTCTTTTTGTTTATCATTATTTCAATTTTACTCAAGGTGATCAAGGATAGGAGAACAAAGCATGTTGCAAATATTGCTCCCAAGTAAAAACCTAAACCGCATACCAGGCCTATACATGCAACAGACCAAAGACTTGCCGCAGTTGTAAGACCTCTTATTGTAACTCCTTCTTTTATAATTGTACCGGCCCCTAAAAAACCTATGCCACTTATGACCTGAGCTCCTAATCTCATAGGGTCCATATTTGTCTGATATTTAAGCAATTCAAATGCATATAAATTACCTATCATAACCAGTGAGGAAGCAACACTTACTAATATGTGGGTTCTAAATCCCGCAGGACGCTTTGATGTTTCTCTTTCCAGTCCTACTAATCCTGCTAGAATAGCTGCTGTTCCAAGCCTTAACAGTATTTCTAATGTATCAGGCATAAAATCACTCCTAATATAACAGATATTTGGCACTGAACTAATCTTTCCTAGGCTCACATTGACTTGATTAACACTCAGTGGATGTTTAGTCCCAATTTATAATTGTCTCGTTCAATTATATGCAAAAATTGACAGGTTTAAAAGTAATTATAACATTTTTTCGGTAATACACAAATATCCTAATAAGGTAAAAAAGAGGCTCTCCTTTGCTTTCAATGCACAATCATAATGAACAGCACCGCAAAAAATAAATACATATTACATACAACTGTGATATAATACTAAGATGAAGTAATAAATAACAATGGAGATGATAGAATGAATGGCGAAGCTATTGAAAAGTACTCAATACATAATGGCAATATTATAAATAATGAATCTGAATCTATTCATAATGATTCTTCTTCACATATAGTTTATGAGGTAATACGAGTTATAGATGGAGTCCCTCTTTTTTGGGAAGAACATATGACTAGATTGTTAAGTTCTTCAGATATGATTGATATTGATTTAACAAATTTAATTGGTAAAATATCCTCAGATATAAATAAACTGATAGATATAAATAATAGACCTAATAAAAATATTAAAATTTTAGTATATAGCGACAAAAAAAATATAATAAATTACTCATTGTTTTTCATTAAAAGCAACTACCCTGATAAAGAGCTTTATGATAAAGGTATTGATACAATACTATACAAGGCAATAAGAGAAAACCCTAATGCAAAAGTACAAAATGCCCAATTGAGAGAAAAAATTAATAAAGAACTTCTAAGACATGATGCATATGAGGCACTTTTATTAAATGAAGAAGATTACATAACTGAAGGAAGCAAATCAAATGTTTTTTTTGTAAAAGACAGTTTACTATTTACGTCACCTAAGCAGGATGTGCTTTTAGGGGTAACTCGAACTCGAATAGTTGAATTAGCGAAAAACCTTGGTATTGATGTGGTTGAGAAATCAATCCATAAATCCTTTCTAAACGAGTGTGATGGTCTGTTCATAACAGGTACATCACCAAAGGTGCTTCCAATTTCAAGAGTAAATGATATTTCGTATGATTCTCCTAAAAATGAAATCATCCTTAGGCTAATGGAGGCCTATGACACACTTATTGAAGAATATATCAAAACTTATAAATAAAGCGAGGGTATCACTCCCTCGCTTTATTTTAATTTTATCTAAACATTTAGATTCTTTTTAGCTTCATTTAACTCATTAGCAAAATACTCTTTAGTCAATTTGATTACAACACCACTGAGGCCTAGAACACCTATCAAGTTAGGAATTGCCATCAAACCATTGAGTGTATCTGCCAAGTCCCAAAGAGCGTTCAAACCGCCTATGGCACCTATTACTATAAAAGGTATCCATAGAATTCTATATATCTTATTAACCTTAGATCCAAAGAGATATTCTGCGCAGCGCTCTCCGTAATATGCCCAACCCAATATAGTAGAGAATGCAAACAGCAATATACCTATAGATACTATATATCCTCCAGGACCTGGAAGACCTTCGTTGAATGCCATTGTTGTCAGTTCTGAACCAGTAGCTCCACTGCTCCATACTCCTGACATTATGATTGAAAGAGCAGTTAGTGAGCAAATAACTATAGTATCAACAAATACTTCAAATATTCCCCAAAGACCTTGGCGAACAGGATGATCAGTAGTTGCTGCAGCGTGAGCTATAGGAGCGCTACCAAGACCTGCCTCGTTGGAGAATACTCCACGAGCAATACCTCTTGTCATAGCTATCTTCATTGTTGAACCAGCAAAACCACCTACTGCTGCACTGCCTGTAAAGGCACTACTGAAAATCATTCCAAATGCTTCTCCAAGATGTGAGATGTTTGTAATTATTATATATAGAGCTCCAAGAATATAAAATGCAGCCATAAATGGTACCAATTTTTCAGTAACTTGACCTATTCTCTTTATTCCACCTATTATAACTATAGCTGATAATACTGCTAATACAACGCCAGTCACTATCTTATTTACTCCAAAGGATACTTCAAGAGATGCAGCAACAGAGTTTGACTGAACCATGTTACCTATACCAAAAGCTGCTAAAGCCCCAAATGCTGCAAATATATAGGCTAACCATTTCATCTTCAAACCTTTTTCAATATAGTACATAGGTCCGCCTACAAAACGACCATCTGGAGTTTTCTCTCTGTAATTGATAGAAAGTACAACTTCACCATACTTAGTAGTCATTCCAAATATTGCTGACAACCACATCCAAAATACTGCTCCTGGACCTCCCAATGCTATTGCTGTAGCAACACCAGCAATATTACCCGTACCTACAGTTGCTGCCAAAGCTGTTGCAACAGCCTGGAATGCTGTAATTTCGCCTTCACCTTTTCCCTCTTTGGTAAACATCTTGAATAAAGTGTTTTTCAGGACATAACCCAATTTTGCAATAGACATAAAATTAGTGCGTAGAGTTAGATATACACCTGTGCCTACCAAAAGTACCAACATATACGGACCCCAAACAAAACCGTTAATGATACCATTGATTTCCATTAATTTGTCCATAAGATACCTCCTCTTTTATTTATTTTACATAAAATATACACCCACAAAATATTATGATATAATATAGAACATGTCATCTTTATGGGGTATATTTAATGTCCAAATATTTCTCCATTACATTTTATCAATAATTTTGAATATTTACAACCATAATTATTCAATTATAGTTCAATTCCCATTATTGTAAATATTGTGACAATAACACATAGATTTCTACATTTCCATTGAATTTTTAATACAAGTTTCTTCTTTTATATAACCTCATAGGTTAACTTATCTAGAGATAATTTTTCTCATATCTCCTAATTAACAGTAGCAGCATTTTTTTTGGAACATATAATGTTATTAACATTGTGCTAGAGGTGTGTGTTATGGCTTACGACATTCGTGAACTCTTTGCAAGATTGATCAGGTGTGAAGCTGGCGGCGAAGGTGACAATGGCATGAAGGCTGTTGCCACTGTGGTCATGAACAGGGTTCATGTACCCAACGGTGAATATTTCAGAGTTGGTCAGGGTGATTTAAGAAGAATACTAAACCAACCTGGCCAATTCGACTGTATGACTTCTGTTCTTGGTGGCAGATTTAACCCCCAGACTATATGGGCGAATCCCCCTGAAGAGATACACTTTCAAGTGGCTGATTGGGCACTTGCTGGAAACAAGATATTGGGAGCATCCTGGAGTCTATGGTATTTCAACCCTTTTCAACCTGTATGCCCTCAAATTTTTCCCAGGAATGGAACAGGGTCATTTGCTACCAGGATTCAACAGCATTGCTTCTATAACCCTACCCAATTATATTACTTAACTTGATTTGAAAGGAGTGTAAAAATGAGCTGTATGGATAATTATAGAGTTAACAATATTCCTGTTGTACCCTTACAACAAATGGGAGGAACATCTTATCCATATGGATCCTTTGGCAACCAAATGATGCAGAATCAAATGACTCAGGTACCACAGATGACTCAAGCACCAAATATACCTCAGATGCCTATGATGCCTCAAGATACTCAAATGCCTCAGACTCCGCAAATGCTCCAGGGAATGCAAATGCCTATGCAAGATATGCCCCCATCAGCAATGCCTCTTGGAGTTATGGATATAGAATTTACCCAAGGCTACTTAAGAAGCCAAATAGGTTCTAGGGTAAAGGTTGAATTCTTAATAGGAACCAATATGCTGGTAGATAGGGAAGGTTTGCTCGTTGATGTTGGAGTCAGCTACATCATAATCAACGAAACCGAAACTGATGACTTACTTTTATGCGATATCTATTCCATTAAGTTTGTAAGGTTTTATAGGTAGTAAAACCTGGCAAAGGGGATGTTAACGTGAGTTCTTTCTTGATAAGCTATGATATTAACAAGAATAGTAAAAACATCTACAATCTTCATAAAATAATAAAGGACTGCTCATATGATGATCATTGGGTCCAATGCTTCGATAATTTATGGATAATCAAATCCGAACATGACTTAAGCAAAATATATGAGTTAATTAAGGATGTACTAGATGCCAATGATTGCTTCTTGGTAGTTGAAATAACACACAACTGCGACGGATGGCTCGAAACTAACATTTGGGATTACATTAACAACAATATATTTCAATAGTGATAAAATCAGCCTTGAATCTTCACTCTTCAAGGCTGATTTTGTACATCAGTTTCTAATGCTTATCTGTGAACTGAGCATAATATAGGTCTGCATAGACACCATTGTTATTCAACAATTCCTGATGATTGCCTTTTTCTACAATGCCTTCATCGGTCAAAACCAGTATAGTCTTGGCATTTTTTATTGTAGAAAGCCTATGAGCTATTACAAAGGTTGTTCTATTCTGAGAAAGCTTTTCTAATGAATCCTGTACAATTTTTTCACTCTGGTTATCTAATGCAGATGTAGCTTCATCCAGGATTAATACAGGCGGATTTTTCAAAAACACTCGTGCTATACTGATCCTTTGCTTTTGCCCTCCAGATAGCTTTACCCCTCTTTCTCCTACATAGGTTTCATACCCCTCTTCTAATTCCATTATGAAATCATGGGCATTAGCTTTTTTGGCAGCCTCTATTATTTCTTCCTCTGTAGCATCCGGTTTTCCATATCTTATATTATCCATAACAGAACCAGCAAACAGATAAACATCTTGCTGTACAATACCTATGTTTTTTCTCAGGGATCTCAGCTTAATATCCCTTATATCTATATCATCAAGCAGTATCTGTCCTTCTGTTACTTCATAAAATCTAGGTATCAGACTACATATAGTTGATTTTCCTCCTCCAGAAGGCCCTACCAATGCCACTGTCTCTCCGGGATTTACATTGAGATTGATGTTCTCCAGGACATAACGGCTCTCATCGTATTTAAAGGATACATTTTTAAATGTTATCTTACCCTTTACTTCCTTTAATTCTATACTATCCTTAGAGTCCACAATATCAGGTTTCGTATCTAATATATCAAGAAACCTTTCAAAACCAGTCATGCCTTTCTGAAACTGCTCTGTAAAGTTTATCAATGTTCTTATAGGGTTTAACAGAGTGTTTATGTATAACAGGAAAGTTACCAAATCCGTCGGCCTGACAGTATCTATTTTCATCAGCAAAGCTCCTGATATAACAGTAATAACATATATGATTCCTTGAAATAATGTAACACCACTAAAGAATTTGCCCATATATCCATAGCTCTCTTCTTTAGTATGTAGAAATTCTTTATTTCCTTTTTTAAATTTATTTACTTCTATACCCTCATTTGAAAAGGACTTAACCACTCTCACACCAGCTATGCTGTCCTCAAGCTGCGAGTTTACATCTGCAATTTTCTGTCTGTTTCTCATAAAAACAGATCTCATTTTCTTATTATATATATAGGCAAACAAGGCCATAGGCGGTATAAAAGCAAATACAATCAAAGTCAGCTTCCAATCCACACTAAGCAATATGAGAAAAGAACCGACTATCTTTATAAAAGAGATAAATAATTCTTCAGGTCCATGGTGGGCAAGCTCAGATATGTCAAATAAATCATTCACTATTCTTGACATGAGTTGCCCCGTCTTGTTGTTATCATAGAAGGAAAAAGACAGTTTTTGGAGATGATTAAATATATCATTTCTCATGTCATATTCCATTCTTGCTCCCATAATATGTCCCCAAGCAGTAACAAAATAATTGCATCCATATTGTAAAAAATAAAGAGCCAGCATTCCTATACCAATCTTTATAATGAGGTTTACTGAAGCTCTTCCTCCCACAATAGCTTCATCCAGTAGAAAAGATACTATAACAGGGAACACAAGATCTACACCAGCGGCAGTAAAAGCACAAATCATATCCAAGAAAAAAAGCTTTTTATATGGTTTGTAATAACTAATAAAACGCTTCAACCTCTCCATGTTCTTCCTCCTAATGCACATATCTTGGAAAATAATTTCAACAATATATATAATATCACATCATAAGAATTCTTAATAGTACAACAGCAAATCTTATACGCTCGTATATTGCATTAATAAAAAAAATTATGTATAATATTAATATACCCCCTGCGGGTATATAGTAACAATCTATGAGGTGAGATTTATGAATATTTCAATTTCAGAAAATGCTAAAAAGCAGCTTAAGGAAAGTGATTCCAAAAATTATAGAATAGTTATAAAAGGTTATGGCTGAGCAGGTCCTGTTTTCGGATTGGCTCAGGGTGAGCCTCAAGAAGGGGATGAAACATATACTATAGATAATATTAACTTTTCTGTAGAAAAGGAAATCGCTGATTTGATACCAGGATTCCAGATAGAGTACTATAAGGGTCTATTCCAGAAAGGGTATGCTGTTTATGTGGATGGTGCAAGTAGAAGCTGCTAAATGGCAGCTTCTTTCCATGCCAGTACCAATGCACCGTAAGCTGGCTCGCTTTTTAATGTTATTACATGAATCTCTGGTGAGTTATGTTTCAGTTCATCAATAATAATATTTCTAATAACTTCTGATTTTGTTAAAATACTGCCCGACAACTTCAAAGTAAAGCTCTGTAAGTTCATCTTCCTTCTCAATGCATAAACCATTTTACATAGATCATAGGCTGCATTTTTTACAATATTCTCTGCAGCTTTATCACTACTTGCCATTTCAAGCACTATGGGAGCCAACTCTCCAATATGTTGTTTTTGAATTCCGGGAGCATATATATAGGACATTAATTCTTCCAAACTGTTAACCTTAAGCTTATCCATTATAGCTTTAGTGAGCCTGGTGTATGGAATAATACCGTCCGCACTTCTCACTACTGCATTAAGAGCATTTCTGGCTATTGAATATCCGCTACCTTCATCCCCTATAATATGACCCCATCCCCCGACACGAACATGAGTCCCATCCTTGCTTATTCCGTATGCTATTGAACCTGTACCACTTATTAGAACTGCCCCCTCAACCTCTCTGTTTTCCTCTGCAAGTGCAACATAGGCATCGTTATATATGAGCAATTTATTACTATATCCTAATTCATTCATTATATCTTTATAAATCATTTCATCTTTTCTGTTGTTTATACCAGCACAACCCATGCATATGCACTTAATATCTTCATATGTAATTTTATACTCATTATTACACCAGTTAAGCAAATAGCTAAAGCTCTCTTTAACTCTATCAATGCCTACAGATTGATAATTTACTGGGCCACTTTTTATACTACCTATGACTTTTCTATTTTCGTCACCAATTAATGCTTTAAGATTCGTTCCTCCACCATCTATTCCTATAAATACTTTCAAATGCAACACCTCCTTTTTATATGAAAAGCATAATTTTTCTGAGTGAAATCTTTCTCTATCTACTATATCATAATACAGAATAACTATTTGATTTCATAGAATTAATAGATATAATAATAGTATACAAGCATTTTGGTTTTGAGGGGGGTACAAACTAAAATGAATTTGGATAGCTCATCTATAAACGACCTTTCTATCTATACCCAAAAACTTAGACAAGCCTATGACATAATAGAAAAAACCTCCATAGTAGTTTTTGAATGGTCAATTGGTCCCGGTATTCCAGTTAAGTATGTATCAGAAAACATTTCTAACTATGGTTATACTACTGAAGAATTCTATAGCGGAAAAGTTGATTATTGGGATTTTGTCCATAAAGATGATGTAGAAGAAACCAAGAATGCTGTATATGAAAAAAGGGCTTCTGGTGATAAAGAATTTAAGCACACTTATAGAGTGGTGTGTAAAGATGGTTCTGTAAGATGGGTTGAAGAATGGACTCTATGGGAAAGAGATTCACTTGGGAACCCTATAGCAGAGAAGGGTATCATAAGAGATATAACTGAGCAAAAAGAAACAGCAGAGAAACTTAGATTAAGTGAGGAAAGATACAGAAAGCTTTTTGAAAATGCTTGTGCCCTTATATGTACCTTTGATAGCAAAGGCAGGTTTACCTCAATTAATAATGCCTGTGCTGATATAACAGGATATTCAAAATCAGAGTTAATGAACATGAATATATTTGATCTTTTGATATTATCCGAATCTCAAGAAAAAATTTTAAAAAATCGATTAGTTGGCCTTGTAAGCAAAATTCAAAACAATAATATAGAACTGACAATTATCAACAAGAACAAAAAACAAGTGATATTAGAAGGTAGACTTCTTATAATTAATGAAAATTATTCTACCGCAGAAATACAAGCAGTGCTTCAAGATGTAACATTAAAAAAAGAAGCCGAGAGTAAAATTTATCATTTGAGCTATCACGATAAGCTTACTGATTTATATAACAGAGCTTACTTTGATGAAACACTAGACAAAATGAATCAATCAGGAGAATTTCCCTATAGTCTGATAATGGGAGATATGAATGGCCTTAAAAGCACAAATGATTTATATGGACACAAAGCTGGGGACAAGCTTATACAAACAATGGCCGATATTCTAAGAAAGTCCTGCAGAAAATCCGATATTATTGCACGGATTGGCGGGGATGAATTTGCAATCATACTTCCCAATTGCTCCAATAAGGAAGCTCGAAAGATTTGCAACAGAATAAAACGAATGTGTGCATTATATGAAGATGATAGGGTTAAGCCAGATATTTCATTAGGTTATAGCACAAAAGAGAATTCTATGAAAACCAATGATGATTTGTTACTTGAAGCCGATAGAAAAATGTATTTAGATAAAGCATGTATTCTTAAAATATAACAACCCGATAAATATGAGATTATATACCGGGTTGTTATATTTACGATTTCTTGTCAAATTCAACCAAGACCACTTCATCCTCTAAAAATCTTGCCATGGCGTATATTGCGTCGGATAATCTATTAACATATTTCATAAGAATCGGACTTACAGATTCTTCTTTGCTGAGAGTTATTATCCTTCTTTCCGCTCTTCTGCATATTGTCCTTGCCATATGCAATGCACCGCTGGCCTTGCTGCTGCCTGGTAATATAAATTGAGGAGTATTATTGGATCTGGCAATAAAATTGTCAATAAGCTTCTCAAGATCCTGCACATCTTCTTCCTTAATGCTCTGTGGGAATTTACTGCTATCAATTGTAGCCAGCTCTCCTGCTACATTGAAGAGCATCCTTTGAATCTTGTTTACCTCCTGAACTATCTCATTATTATCAATGAAATTCTTGGCAAAGCCCAGAGAACAATTGAGCTCATCGATTGTTCCATAACAATCAACTCTTATGCTATCCTTATCTACTCTGGTATTATCATAGAGACTGGTTTTACCTTTGTCACCGGTTTTAGTATAAATCCTCATTGCAAACCTCCTCATATATAATAACTATATTATTCAGCCATAAGCTTTAAAGCTTCAATATCTTTTATAACTACTGATGACTTATAAAAATCCAAAATGCCTTCATCTCTCAATTTGCACAGTTCTCTCGACAAGGCAGGCCTTGATACATTCAGATAATCTGCCATTTCATTTCTGTTTAATGACATCATAAATGACAGTGTCCCAATCTTATTATAATGATCTAGCAACAAGTTGCTAATTCTACCCCTGATGCTTTTTATACTTAAATAGTCAAGCTTTTTGCTTAGCAGCAAGGCCTTGTTTGATACTACTTTTAGCATATTCATAATTAACAATCTATGACTTTTACATAGTTTTTCACATTCACCCAATATTTTTTCTGAAGATAAAAATATTACATAGCTAGGTTCCTGGGCTATGACAGTTGCAGGCCATTTACGATGCCCAGAAAAGGCAGCCATTTCCCCGAACATATCACCCTGTTTTACAACTGTTATTATTACTCTATCTCCTATTGAATTTTCTTTGGTAATTGCCGCACTTCCGGATAGCATGATTCCCAAACCTTCAAATTCATCTCCAGCAAATTTTATAAAATCGTTCTTTTCGAATTTTTCTATTTTAGGCTTGAGGCACATGAGCATATTGTACAAATCTTGTTGCTCCATTCCATGAAATAACTGACATGCAGCAAGCACACTTAACCATTTTTTATACATTTTTATTAACCCTCACTTTTGTAACTTTGGTTACCGATTTTGTTATCTGATATCATTATACTTAATGTATAAAATAAAGTAAATGAAGGAGGAAATATTTTGATAAGAAAAATAATAAAAATTGATGAAGAAAAATGCAACGGTTGTGGTCTATGTATAAATGCTTGTCATGAAGGAGCACTAGAATTAGTAAATGGTAAAGCTAAATTGATATCTGAATCCTATTGTGATGGCCTGGGAGATTGTTTGCCGGAATGCCCAACAGGAGCTATAGAGATCGAAGAGAGAGAAGCAGCTGATTATGACGAAGAAGCAGTAAAGGCTCGTATGGAAGAAAGAAAGAATCATTTTAATAATATATTAGCATGTGGCTGTCCAGGTTCTCATGCCAGGGTAATTGAAAAAAGCAATAGCATCGAACATTCAAATTGCAATTGCCATGATTCTTCTCATAAAAAAATGGAATCTGAACTAAGACAGTGGCCTTGCCAAATAAAGCTGGTTCCAGTTAACGCACCTTATTTCAATAATTCAAATCTCCTAATTGCTGCAGATTGCACAGCTTATGCTTATGCAAATATTCATAATGATTTTATGAAGAATAAAATAACATTGATTGGATGCCCCAAGCTGGACAATGTGGATTATGCAGATAAACTTACTGAAATACTTAAGCACAACGATATAAAGAGCGTTACAGTCCTTAGGATGGAAGTACCCTGCTGCGGTGGCTTGACACATGCAGTGAAGCAAGCTCTACTAAACAGCGGAAAGATGATACCCTGGAGAATTGTGGTTATAGGAACAGACGGCAGCATTATTGAAGGTTAGGAGGTGAAAATGTGCTGGAAAAGCAGTATAAATACACTATTACAACCGAGAAAACTATTGAAAGAATAATAGATGATGAAAATGTAAACATCAACCACATGGTTTTAAACAAGGGTGAGAGGTTTCCTGAACACTACTCAAATTCAAATGTGTACATGATAGTAATAAAAGGCATTCTTTCCCTGCAATTGGATGAACAAGAAACTCATTCTTATGCTAAAGGAGAAATAGTGAACATACCATTTAACACAAAAATGAATGTTTTTAATGAAAATGAAGATTTGCTAGAATTTTTCGTTGTAAAGTCACCTTGTCCTAAAAATTATCAACTATATGAAGATTTTAAAAAAAATATTAGTTTATAGGGGGTAAAAAAATGAATAATATGTTTTGTTTTCAATGTGAACAAACTGCAGGAGGAAAAGGCTGCACCAAGGTTGGTGTCTGTGGAAAACAGCCAGATGTAGCAAACAAACAGGATGAATTGGTATGTTCTTTAGTAGGCCTAGCAAGAGCTGCTTATGGCAAAGAACCATCTGATAATGCAGTTGAACTGATGCTCAAAGGTCTATTCACCACAATAACAAATGTTAACTTCAATGCACAAACAATTGAAAAATTAATCAATGAAGTGGAAGAAGAGAAAAACAAACTAGGTGGCGCAGAGAACTTCTCAATAAATGAGCTTTGGTCTGGTGATT
>NZ_JAWLCK010000029.1:0-27075 GCF_041687175.1 Lutispora sp. | reverse complement strand
ACTTGGCTTGGTCAGCCAGCTTCAGCAGCTGTCCTTCTATATCATCCCTTTTGGCTATAAAGGATGAAAGATCAGATATTTCTCCATTCAGCACTTTTCTATGCAACAGCTCAGTTTGCTTCCAATATTCTACGGCTTCTGATTGCTTTTCTTCCGTAAAAAATATATCAGCGTTTTCAATAAACCAGTAGGGCTTATACAAAGAAAGGCACGGAAGAGAAGTACCTGTACACCATAATGTTATGTTTCCATCCTTCAGCTGGGCTACCATACTTCCGGTGGTTTGGCTGGAAATAATGCCTCCTCCGTGCATGCATATGGTTTTCATACTCCCGGATCTATAATTCCTGACTTTATCATCGCCGCAATGACTTCTCAGGATACTCATCACACAGCTCACATCAATGTTTCCGGAATTATTTCTCAAGCAATCCGTAGTATACTTCTGCCTATGATCTCCTTTTGTGGCAAAGGAATATAGCTTATCCTCATAACAAGCCTTGAAGTTAAAATCATCTTTCGACTTGCACCATCCTCTGTTTATGGCATTATCTATCAACCCGCTGCTGTATTCATCAAAATCCTTATTAAGAGTAAGGGAGTTTGAAATTGTATATATATCGTCTATCTGTTTTACAACCCAATTCTGGCCTGCTGTTTCCAATACATAAGCGCTTTTAAAATCCGCTATAATGAAAGAATTATGATAGCGGAGATTTTGAGTATATCCCGCCTTCCCACCTTGTCCGTACTGTTCAAGCAGATAAATTATGTATTCTACAGCCTTGGCAGCAGTATCGCAGTATTCAAGAGCCAATCGCAGCATATCCATCCCTAGAAGCGCTTTTGGTTTCAACTTTTCCTTTGTGAATACTGCCTCGTTGCCTATGACTAATCCTTTGCTGTTTATACCCATTTCAGCACCCCATATCCAATGAGGCTTTATTAATATTACATCATTAGTAAATTCTTCTCCATCAACTTCTATATATGTACACTTGATTTTTTCGTTTCTATCCCGCTTTCTAGGAGGTATTCTAATCATAACTTGAGGTTCATTAGGCTCCCTGTCGCTGTTCTTTCCGAATATCACCGAATTATCTTTCGTCACATCTGATAAAGCAACCAGCGTATCACACATAAGATATCCCTCCATTTATCTGCTTTCTTTAATAGCTGTACTGAACATCTGGCGATTATTAATACCTCACCAAATTAGATACTTATTTACTAATTATACCATAAATATTACTCCATAATATAAAAATCACTGCAAGTACAAATAAACTGCAGTGCTTTACATTTCTTTCATTAATTATTTTAATATTTCATTAATAAAGTCATCCCATTGTCCTATAAGTGGCTGCCCTCTGCGGTCGTCTTTTATGCAAAAAGCTTTGTAAGGCGATAAGTATCTTTGGGTTTCAGCAAATTAATTTATTGATTTTGAATTTATGGGATTTGTTGTTTCCCTGTAGGTCAAATAGACAAAGTTTATATGAGGGTATTTATCATTCACCTCTTGAAAATTACTTTTAATTTTGCTTATTGCTGTACTTAAATTGCTTATATTATTTTTATTTCCAACCCCCTCACCTCCACTCATTTAATCTTATCTGAATTAATACATTGTGGAACGAATATTATTGATTCTGAAAAATTCTTAATATTTGCTCGTGTATTTCCTTCTACTGCATTTGAAGTAAAAAAGGAATAAAAGATAACCAAGAAGTGTCTAGCATAATACTCTTAATCAGTGTAGTTAAATATTTCATTTATTCTTAGTAATACATGTATGATTCTGAATGGCATGTCTATTTTCATTGATTCAGCTCTTTTTTTACCTGATTTTCTTACATTAATATTCATAATGTTATTTGATTCTCTTACTATTTTAATACTTCCCATATTATTTAATTTATCGTCTGTTAAATTTATTTCCACTATGTCTCCAGTATTCTTATCTTTTCCTTTGGTATTTTGAATTGCTCCATGTACACCATTTGGCAGATTTGATTTTATTAACAATGCTATAGTATTTGGACTATTTGTTATCTCTGCACTCTCTTCAAAATAAATAAAGTTAAGCTTTCTCAGAATTTGTTCTAGCTCCCCGGTACTTTTCTTTATTCCTATTAGCTTTTCCACACCTTCTCTTAGTATTTCAGCGTTTTCTCCAAACTCCTTTACTATATTACCTATTTCTTTTTGTGTTTTGAAAAAAGTATTCAATAGGTAAATGTATTTATCGTTTTCAATTTCCTCACCACAATTAATGCATTTTAGTTTCCATATATCATATCCATAAAACTTACTATGTTCTTCATCTTTTAATATTTCGAAAGTATTATTTTTACAATTATGACATGAATATTCCATTATAATCTTCACCCCCATTAATTTATATTAATGGGGGCCATTATTTATACATGCCTTTTGCTAATATCTATAATAGTTTTAATACTTACCAATATCACTAGTAATATTTAATGAACATGTTGTAATCTCTTCGTGTGTATATAAAATTCTCATAAATACATATAATATTTAATTAACATATTCACCTTGTTGGTTAGCACGATATATAATAGCGGTTGAAAAACCATATCTGATAATAAAGAAAAAAAGTTTCGTGCACAACTTATTCTAAATGAGTATAAGAAACTTACTCCAAGTAATCACAAGTATTCAGAAAAGTTGCTAAAAGCAAAAGAAGAATTCTATAAAAGATTTATATCTATATAAGAAAGGCTTCTATTTAATCATTTTAATAATAAGGAAGCCTTTTGTCCCCGTTCTACTGAATCTAAACTCCAAAGGAGTCAAGATTCAATACGAACCCGATTAACAATTCTATAATTCAGAGAGCGCTTACGCTTCTCTTGATTAAGAATTGTTTTAGAAATCCATTAGGTCAAGTTAAAGATAAGGTAGAATTATACTTTCCTATAGACTATAGAACAAAGACAGACTAAGAATCCTAATTCTAGTCTGTAAATTCACTATGTATGGTGGAGGCGAGGGGAATCGAACCCCTGTCCGAAAGTCCTCAAACTGAAACTTCTCCGAGCGCAGTCAGTGCTTTAACATTCCCTCCGCTGCACGCCCGCTGACAGGCTTACAGCTTCAGTAGCTTCATAATGCGACAGCTGCCTCAAAGCTTTGGCAGTGACGTACCCCGCTAAATGACGCCCAATCCCAAGCTGCGGGAAACTCGGGTTGAACGAGCCGCCTTAATTAGGCAGCTAATGCAAAATTATCTTCTGCGTTTATATTTAAGTTTCCAGCTTTTAACGTGGTTCCGGAGTCCACGGCTCGCTATTTCAGCCCTCGATACCCCCGTCGAAACCATTACGCCCCCAATTAATAATCAATAATTCTTCTCTCTGAAATTTCTTTCCATTTCCCTTTTGGCATCCCTTTCTGCTATGGCCTGGCGTTTATCATGAAGCTGTTTACCTTTTGCTACTGCCAGCTCAAGCTTTACAAGACTGCCTTTAAGGTAAATGCTCAGAGGTACAAGGGTGTAACCTTTTTGCTGTATATATCCAATCAGCTTGTTTATTTCGTATCGATTGAGCAATAGTCTTCTTGTTCTCATCGGGTCTTTGTTAAAGATGTTTCCTTTTTCATATGGGCTCACATGCATGTTATAGACAAAAACCTCACCTTTATGAATAGCTGCATAGCTATCCTTCAGATTAACCTTGCCAAGTCGTATGGATTTGACTTCGGTACCGAAAAGTTCTATACCTGCTTCATAGGTTTCTTCTATAAAGTAGTCATGTCTGGCTTTCTTGTTTTGTGCCAATATTTTAATATTGTCTTTGCCCATATCATTACCACCCGAATCAAACTGTAAATCTATTATATAGACCAAAGTATTAATTGTCAACTTACTTAGTTTAGCATAAATGAGTTGTAATGACAATGTAATATTTTATCATTCTACAAGTACAAAATCTATGCTGCGGTTAGCCATGTCTACAGAAAGGACTCTTATTCTTACAGTATCGCCTATTCTATATATCCTTCGCTTTCTTTCGCCTATCATCACATGGTTGACTTCATCAAGGGTGTAAAAGTCGTCCTCCATGTTGCTCACATGTACCATTCCTTCTATTGTGTTTTCCAGTTCCACAAACATACCAAAGGATGTTACGCCGGATATGATGCCTTCAAACTCTTCATCGATTCTGTCCAGCATATATTCAGCCTTTTTCAAATCTTCAACTTCTCTTTCCGCTTCATCTGCTGTCCTTTCTCTGATAGAAGATTGTTCAGCAATGCCTGGTATTATCTCTTTCAAGGCTTTAATCCTATTGGGTGTTAGCTTTCCATGAATATCCTCCTTTATTATTCTATGAATCATCAAATCAGGATATCTCCTTATGGGAGAAGTGAAGTGGCAGTAGTATTTTGATGCAAGTCCAAAGTGGCCAAGGCTTGCACCGTCATATCTGGCCTTTCTCAAGGATCTCAGCATGAGAGTGCTTATCAGTCTTTCTTCTCTCTTTCCTGTTATTTTTTCCAAAAGCTGCTGTAATGCCTTTGGATGTATTTCATCGGCACCTTTAATGCTATATCCAAAGTTATGCACTAATTGATTGAGGGATATTATCTTTTCTGGATCCGGATCTTCATGGACTCTGTACACAAAAGGCAGCTCCTTCCAGTACATGTGCTCTGCAATGGTTTCATTGCATACTATCATAAATTCTTCTATGATCCTCTCCGCAACTCCCCTATCATAGGGTCTTATGTCTATGGGTTTTCCTTTCTCATCCAGTATTATTTTTGCCTCTTGGAAATCAAAGTCTATACTGCCTCTAAGTTTTCTCTTCTTGCGAAGTATATTCATGAGCTTTTCCATGTTTTTAAAAAGCTCAACCAGATCCTTGTATCTTTCTTTTACTTCCTCATCATCTTCAAGAATCTTGTTAACATTTTTGTATGTCATTCTTTCTGTTGTCTTAATTACACTTTCATATATATCATAACTGACCACATTTCCTTTGCTGTTTATTTCCATGTCACAGCTCAATGTCAGTCTGTCAACCTTTGGATTTAGACTACAGATACCATTTGAAAGCCTCCTAGGCAGCATAGGAATTACCCTGTCTACTAGATACACACTAGTACCCCTCTTTAATGCCTCTTTATCTAAGGCGCTGTTTTCAAACACATATTGGCTTACATCTGCAATATGTACTCCTAAGTAGTAGTTGCCGTTAGGCAGAATCTCAAGAGATACAGCATCGTCTAAATCCTTTGCATCTTCTCCGTCAATGGTTACTATTACTCTATCCCTCAAGTCTCTCCTGTTTCCTATAGCTTCCGACTTAACTTCCTCAGGAATCTTATTGGCTTGCGATTCCACTTCTGCAGGAAACTCTTCAGGCAGATTGTGTCCTCTAATGATGGAAAGTATGTCTGTGCCAACATCATCTTTATGTCCCAGTATTTCAATTATTTTGCCTTCTGGATTTCTTCTGCCTTCAGGCCAACGGGTTATTTGGACAACAACCTTGTGTCCATCCTTAGCCCCTCCGAAGTCTTCCTGTGATACGAAAATATCCTGATATATCCTTACATCATCAGGCACTACAAAGCCGAATTTTTTATTGGTTTCAAATGTACCTACTACCTGTTCATTAGCTCTTTTAAGAATTCGTATTATTTCACCTTCGCTTTTTATGGTTCCCAAGCTACCTTTTGTGATTCTTGCAACAACCCTGTCATTATTCATGGCTCCATTTAGGTTTTCCACCGGTATATAGAGATCTCTAATGTCAGGATTGTCAGGTATCAAGAATCCAAAGCCTTTCTTACTTCCCTGGAGTCTGCCCACCACCAGATTCATTCTCTCAGGCAAGCCGTATCTTTTCTTTCTTGTCTTTATAATGTAGCCTTCAGCTTCCATATAATTTAAAACTTCTTCCAGTTCTGCCATCTCTTCTTCATCAATATTTAAAGCTTCTGCTAATTCTTGAAAAAGCATTGGATTATATGCTTCTTCTCTCATGTATTCCAATATTCTATCAAAGAACTTCATTTTTACCCTCCTAGAATCTTTAGTTGCTTTTAAAGAATAATATTCCCACAAATCATGTGCATAAAACATATCTCTGATTTTTTTGCATCAAAAATGCAATATACATGGTGTATATTGCATTAATTGCTTATTTATTCAATTTTATTATATCATCCACACTTAGTCCAGCTTGTATTATTCCTTTTTTATCTTTTCTTGCAATACCTACATACTTAAAGTACTTATTATCTATATTTCTAATCTTGAAGTTTTGAACTATTTCTAAAGATGGATCCATGAGAATTTTCCTAAATTCACCTGCCTGTGTTGTAACATCGTCAGGAAATCTGAAACCGATATTGTCTTCCTGATTGCAATATATTATAGTTCCATCTTCATCTGCTATGGACATTGTCGTTATACCTGTCTTTTCAACAAATTCAGTGAGGAATTTATCACTTAGATTATCAGCATTTAATTCATCCCTAAGTTTATAGCAGCATTCCAACAGTCTATTGCTAAGTATTTTCTCAAATTTATCCATAAATACTTTGGATTTGTCTGATACATTCTTGAGATCATTGCAAATGCTCATATTGTTATGTTCAAGTTCGTTTTGCTCATTGATGTCATTTTCTATTGAGCTTGATGATTCAATAAAGTCGCCGAAGAATTCAGATAGACTTTCGTTGGCGGAAGCTATTTGCTGAGTTGCAGCAGCTTGCTCATTTATCTTAGCTCCGAATTCCTTAAAGACAGACATGATATATGTAATAAACTCATCTATTTCATTCATGTAGTTCTTAATATACTTGGCTGAGTCATTGCTTTGTGAGCTCATTTGAGTTAGTTTCTCTATGCTGTTCATAGCTATATTTGCTTTGCTCTTTATTTCGTTCATCTGGTCATGAATATTTTTAGCAGAGTTAGAGCTTTCTTCAGCAAGTCTTCTAACTTCATTGGCTACAACTGCAAAGCCTCTTCCTTGCTCCCCTGCTCTTGCTGCTTCAATGGATGCATTCAGGGATAAAAGATTTATATTGTCAGATAGATCTTCAACAAAATGAGCCATTTCCTGAGCTTTATCAGTAACCTTTACTAAGTCTTCTACTTCTTCGATAAGATTTATCATGGTACTGCTCATTACTTCCAGTATCTCTAGAGCTTTCTCAGTGTTAGCCTTGCCTTCATATACTGACTTCTCCATGTTTTTCATTTCCATCAGGGTGCTCTCGGATGCTGAAGCCATATCTGCTTCGCTGGCAGAAATCTGCTGAGATGCACCTGCAGACTCCAGCAGCTTTTCATGTACTCTTCTGGCTTTTTCGTTCAGTTCGGTAATTCTTCCCTTTATGTCTTTCATCCTTTTTTCTGACCTGCTGCAGGACTCAGATATTCTTGCTATATTATTTTCTATGTATAACAATGCTTTAAGTATATTGCTTATCCAATCAAGAAGCATAGTTGTAATGTCATGATATAGCGCTTGTATCTTTCCTTTTATGCCTATTTTGTGTGAATAATTCCCATCAAGTATTTCCTGCAAAGCATTGGAAAATTCCTGAGATGTTCCGTTTTTCGATTTTAAGTTATAAGCAATTAAGATAAGTATTATAAATGCTTCAATTGCTATTATGGTTATATATAGGTTCAAAAAAACACCTCCATATGACATGAATATACAAAATTATATGTAATATTCTACAATTTTTTTATAATACCTTTATATATTTTATACAAAAAATGCCTCTTTCCTAGAGGCTTAACTGATTATATTTTCTAGTTCTTTCGTCTTATGGAAGTTTTTATTAATTGATGGAATATAACAGGTTCATTATTTAATATAGCTTGTACAAAAGATATATATAAACAGCAATATTAAGAATTGCCAGCAGAGGTATTCCTACTTTAAACATAGTTTTTTTAGTTTTATGGTGGAAGCTTCTCATTCCCAACAGCATGCCCAAAGCTCCTCCAAACAATGAAATTGCAAATAGAGTTTTTTCCTGTATGCGCCACTTATTTCGAACTGATTTTCTCTTGTCAACGGCCATGATAATATAGCCTGCAAGATTAATTATTATGAAGTATATAAAAATAACTTTAATAATCATATTTCACCCCGTATATTTTAAAAGGAGATGCCACTGAGCATCTCCTTAACTTTATCATTATAAGAATAAAGGTGCAAATACCAAAGCAACAATTGTCATAAGCTTAATCAAGATGTTCATTGATGGTCCAGAAGTATCCTTAAATGGATCTCCTACAGTATCTCCAACAACTGCTGCCTTGTGAGCTTCGCTACCTTTGCCGCCGTGCTCGCCGGATTCAATATACTTCTTAGCATTGTCCCAAGCACCACCGGAGTTTGACATCATGATAGCCATCAATACACCAGTTACCAAAGAACCAGCAAGAAGTCCTCCCAAAGCACCTTTACCAAGGATAACGCCTGTTGCTATAGGTACTACAACTGCCAATAGACCTGGTACCATCATTTCTTTTATAGCAGCTGCAGTTGAAATATCAACGCATTTTGCATATTCAGGCTTTCCTGTACCTTCCATTATGCCAGGTATTGTTCTGAACTGTCTTCTTACTTCCTCGATCATGGAGAATGCAGCTTTACCAACTGCTTCCATAGTCAATGCTCCGAATAGGAATGGAAGCATACCACCTATGAATAAGCCAACTATTACATATGGGTCTAGTAAATCTATCTTGTCTAACTGAACAGCTTGTGAATAGGATACGAACAATGCAAGAGCTGTCAAAGCAGCAGAACCTATTGCAAAACCCTTACCTATTGCAGCTGTTGTGTTTCCAACAGAGTCAAGCTTATCAGTAATCTGTCTTACAGACTTTGGCAACTCAGCCATTTCTGCTATACCGCCAGCATTATCAGATATAGGACCGTATGCATCAACTGCAACTGTCATACCTGTAGTAGAAAGCATTCCTACTGCTGCAAGAGCTATACCATATAAACCTCCGAACATATAAGCAACAACTACTGCTGCAGATATGAATACTATAGGTGCAACAGTTGACATCATTCCAACAGCCAGACCACTTATTATTGTAGTTGCTGGTCCTGTCTCAGACTGGGTAGCTATTCTCTTAACATATTTGTAATCTCCGGATGTATAAACCTCTGTTATGAATCCTATTATTGATCCTGCAACAACACCGGCTGTTACAGCTATAAATGCTCCTAAATCTCCAAACAGATATCTGCTTAGGAAGAATGAAGCAATTATAACCAAAATTGAGCTTGCGTAAGTACCGTTCATTAGAGCACTTTGTGGATTTGCATTCTCTCCTGTTCTTACAAACATGGTTCCTATGATGGATACTACTATACCAATTGCTGCAAGTATTAATGGGAATAAAACGCCTTCACTGCTTGCACTAATAGCAGATCCCAATGTTATAGCTGATATGATTGATCCAACATAGGATTCAAACAAGTCAGCACCCATACCTGCCACATCACCAACATTGTCGCCAACATTGTCTGCTATAACAGCAGGATTTCTTGGGTCGTCTTCCGGTATTCCAGCTTCAACCTTACCAACCAAATCTGCTCCCACATCGGCAGCCTTAGTATATATACCGCCACCAACACGAGCAAACAATGCGATGGAGCTTGCTCCAAGACCGAAGCCTGTAACTATGTTCGCATCTCTAAATATCATGTACAAAGTTCCAACGCCTAATAATCCAAGTCCAACAACACACATACCCATTACGGCACCGCCCTTAAAAGCGATTCCAAGGGCTTCATTCTGTCCATGTTGTGCAGCATTAGCTGTTCTGGCATTGGCCTGAGTTGCAACATGCATCCCGAAATAACCTGCAAGAATTGAAAAAAGTGCACCTATTACGAAGCAAATTGCTGTAACCCAGCTTTTTAGAAATATACCTATTACAACTACCATTACCACTATGAAGATTGCGAGAACTTTATATTCTCTATAGAGAAATGCCATAGCACCCTCATGGATATAACCCATGATCTCTCTCATCTTGTCGTTGCCTGGATCTTTTTTCAATATGCCTGAAGCTAAGATCCCAGCAAAGACTAATGCTAATACTCCTGCTATTGGAGCCAATAACATTAAATCCATTTTTTTACTTAACCTCCTCTTATCTGTCTGTGTTGACCTTTTCTTCTGTTTTGGGATAAAATTCTATACATAAATTGACCTGACTATGAGCCAGGCAAATTATTAGTATATACTGTTGTGCTTATTATCTTACAGCAACTAGAACTACAGATAAAACCATAAATAATATAGCAGAAACAGTAGTCACTTTAGCAAACAAAGCTTCATAGCCCTTGCTTCTTTGTTTTCCGAAAAGCTGCTCTGCACCACCAGCTATTGATCCTGATAACCCAGCACTCTTACCTGGCTGGAGCAATACACTGATTATTAGTGAAATACAAACTAAAAACTGGATTATTACTAAGAATGTTCTCATTGTTGCACCTCCCATCATAAGGGTTTAACAAAGTAATTTTAGCACAAAGGCTTTTAAATTACAATAACAGGGGGATAATTCTTACCCCCTATTATTAATAATTTTTGGACAAATTATTCATTTAAGATTGAAAAATGCATTTTTCCCTGCAAATTTGGCCATAGTTCCAAGTCCCTCTTCTATTCTTAACAGTTGATTGTATTTTGCAACCCTATCTGTCCTTGATGGAGCTCCTGTCTTTATCTGTCCTGCATTCACTGCTACAACCAAATCTGCTATAGTCACATCTTCCGTCTCCCCGGATCTATGGGATACTACTGCAGAATATCCAGCTCTGTTTGCCATCTGTATGGCATCCAAAGTTTCTGTCAAAGTGCCAATCTGATTCAGCTTAATGAGAATTGAATTGGCTACTCCTCTTTCTATACCCTTTGAAAGCCTTTCAGTATTTGTCACAAACAAATCGTCACCAACAATTTGAATTTTGCTACCAAGTCTTTCAGTCATTAGCTTCCATCCATCCCAATCTTCTTCTGCAAGTCCGTCTTCTATTGAAATTATTGGATATCTGTTAACCAAATCTTCGTAATATGCTACCATTTCTTCGGCGCTCTTTACTACGCCTTCTCCCTCAAGATGATATTGGTTATCTTCCTTGTACATCTCTGTTGCAGCTGCATCCAGGGCAATATACATATCTTCTCCTGGACTGTAACCAGCCTTATTTATGGCTTCAACTATGACCTGTAGTGCTTCTTCATTGGACGTTAGATTAGGAGCAAAACCACCTTCATCACCAACAGCAGTGTTATAACCTTTTTCTTTCAATACTGCCTTAAGATTGTGGAATACCTCTGCACACATTCTGAGAGCTTCCCTGAAGCTTTTGGCTCCTACAGGCATTACCATGAATTCCTGTATATCCACATTGTTATCTGCATGCTTGCCACCATTTAATATGTTCATCATGGGCACAGGAAGAGTCTTGGCATTTACTCCACCTATGTATTGATATAAGGGCATCTGTGCCTCTTCTGCTGCAGCATAGGCAACAGCCAGAGAAACTCCGAGCATAGCATTGGCACCTAGTTTGCCCTTGTTGGGAGTTCCATCAAGTTCTATCAATAATTCGTCAATCTCAACCTGGTTCATAGCCTCCATACCGATTATTTCTGGAGCAATGATATCATTTACATTCTCAACAGCCTTTAAAACACCTTTTCCCAAGTATCTGTCCTTATCTCCGTCTCTCAATTCAACTGCTTCAAATGCTCCTGTTGAAGCTCCTGATGGTACAGCAGCTCTACCAAAGGCTCCGCTCTCTAATTCTACCTCAACTTCAACTGTCGGGTTGCCTCTTGAATCCAATATTTCTCTTGCATATACATCAATAATCGCTGACATTATATATACACCTTCCTATTTTAGTAATTTGCT
Organism: Lutispora sp.; assembly: GCF_041687175.1. Classification (NCBI taxonomy): domain Bacteria; kingdom Bacillati; phylum Bacillota; class Clostridia; order Lutisporales; family Lutisporaceae; genus Lutispora; species Lutispora sp. The sequence continues at coordinate 15,116 of NZ_JAWLCK010000029.1, read as the reverse complement.
ATCTTTGAAAAATCTTCGGCTTTCAGGCTTGCTCCACCTACCAAAGCCCCATCTATTTCTTTCATTTCCATTAGTTCTTTTATATTGCTTGGTTTTACACTGCCACCATATAGTATTCTGGTATTGTAACCTATTTCATCACCGAATTTCTCTGATAGAAGCCTCCTTATGTAAGCTATAACTTCGTTTGCATCTTCTTTTGTAGCGGTTTTTCCTGTTCCTATAGCCCAGACAGGTTCATAAGCTATTACAAGTTTTGCCAGATTTTCATTTTCTAAACCTGCTAATCCTCCATAAATTTGAGTTTGGATGATTTCAAATGTATTATCCTTTTCTCTTTCTTTCAAGGTTTCACCAACACATAGTATTGGGTTTAATCCATGTTTTAGAGCAGATTTTACCTTATTGTTAATCAAATCATCCTTTTCTCCAAATATATGTCTCCTTTCAGAATGTCCCAGAATGACATAGGATACGCCTATCTCTTTAAGAAACAAGGGTGATACTTCGCCTGTATAGGCACCTTTGTCCTCATAGTGCATATTCTGGGCACCCAAAGTCACATCTGAACCTTTCAAAAGCTTAGATGCTTCCGATAGACAGACAAAGCTGGGACACACAATAACTTCCCTTTCTCTTTTCTCTATCAGAGGCAGCAAAGCTTCAATAAGTTCTCTAGCTTCTCCAATAGTATTGTGCATCTTCCAGTTGCCTGCTATTATTGGTTTTCTCAATTTTTTCACTCCTTATATAAACCATTATCCATAATCTATTATCTGATTATGGATAATGGCTGTCAACTATATTATTCTATTTATCATTTATTACAGCTATGCCGGGCAAAATCTTTCCTTCCAGGAATTCGAGGGAAGCTCCTCCTCCAGTGGATATATGAGTCATCTTATCTGCAAAACCAAGCTGTTCCACTGCAGCAGCCGAGTCTCCTCCACCGATAATTGTTGTGCCATTAACTTTTGACATAGCTTCTGCTATAGCATATGTACCCTTTGAAAAGGCTGGCATCTCAAATACGCCCATAGGACCATTCCATACAACTGTTTTTGCATTCTCAACTATTTCACCATATATTTTCTGGGTCTTTTCACCAATATCCAATCCCATATAACCCTCAGAGATTTTTGTAGATTCAACAGTCATATGCTCTGCATCGGCTTTAAACTCCTTAGCTGCTACAATATCTACAGGAAGCATAAGCTTTACTCCTTTTGCATCTGCCTTTTTCAGCAGTTCTCCAGCTAGCTCAACCTTATCCTCTTCCAGAATAGATGTTCCTATTTCTCTGCCTAATGCCTTAAAGAATGTGAAAGCCATGCCTCCTCCTACTAGAAGAGTATCTACTTTATCAATGAGGTTTTCAATAACACCTATTTTGTCAGATACCTTAGCACCGCCCAAAATGGCTACAAAAGGTCTCTCTGGATTCGATAAAGCCTTACCCATAACATCCAGTTCCTTTTTTATGAGGAATCCAACGGCTGAAGGCAAATAATCTGCCACTCCCGCTGTAGAAGCATGAGCTCTGTGAGCTGTACCAAAAGCATCATTAACATAAAGCTCACCCAAGGCTGAAAGCTTCTTTGCAAACTCAGCGTCATTCTTCTCCTCTTCAGCATGGAATCTGACATTCTCAAGAAGCATAACATCTCCATCATTTAAAGAGTGTGATTTGTTATAAGCATCTTCTCCAATAATATCTTCACACATAATCACTTGTTGATTCAACAATTCTGACAGCCTTTCTGCAACAGGCTTCAATGAAAACTGAGGATTAATCTTTCCCTTAGGCCTTCCTAAGTGGGACATGAGTATAACTTTAGCTCCCTCACCCTTTAAATAGGTAATAGTAGGAAGTGCCTCTCTTATTCTTCTGTCGTCAGTTATATTTCCCTCCTTGTCCATAGGCACATTGAAGTCAACTCTGACCAGCACTTTCTTGCCTTTTACTTCCAAGTCTTCAACTGTTCTTTTATTTATCATTCCTAAACCTCCATTACATATAACATTAATATTAAAACAGTAATTATTATAGCCTTTCGGCTATATATTTAACCAAATCCGCCAATCTGTTAGAATATCCCCATTCATTGTCATACCAGGCTACAACCTTGATCATATCATCATCAAGAACCATAGTAGACAGCGAGTCGATTATTGCTGAATGAGAATTACCTTTAAAATCAATTGATACAAGAGGTTTTTCACAATACTCTATAATGCCTTTCATGCTACTTTCAGATGCATCTTTAAGAACTCTGTTCAATTCCTCAGCATTTGTTTTGCTTTCAACCACAGCTACAAAGTCCACAACAGATACTGTTGGCGTAGGAACTCTCATAGCCAATCCAGTAAGTTTGCCTTTCATTTCTGGCAGCACAAGAGATACTGCCTTTGCAGCTCCTGTAGTAGTAGGTATTATTGATAAAGCTGCTGCTCTGGATCTTCTCAAATCTTTATGTGGTAAATCCAATATTCTCTGGTCATTGGTATAGGAGTGTACAGTAGTCATAAAACCCTTCTTTATATCATAAGCCTCATTAATAACCTTTATGATCGGGGCGAGGCAGTTGGTAGTGCAGGAAGCATTGGAAATAATATTGTGTATTTCTGGTATATACTTATTTTCATTAACTCCTATTACAATGGTGATATCTTCATCTTTTGCCGGTGATGATATGACAACTTTTTTTGCACCACTGCGAATGTGAGCTTGAACATCCTCTTTTTTGACAAACTTGCCTGTAGATTCTACTACTATATCTACACCATAATCATCCCATTTTATATTTTCAGGATTTGATTCAGCACTGACTCTTATTTTCTTATTGTTAACAATGATACAATCATCACATGCATCAACTGCTTTATCGTATATTCCATATGTACTGTCATATTTTAATAAGTGGGCAAGAGTCTCAGGAGCGCTTAGATCGTTTATTAATGCAATTTCAATATCTTCACCAAATTTCTCCTGAGCAATTTTGAAAAATGGTCTTCCAATTCTTCCAAAACCGTTTATTCCTACTCTAATAGCCATTATTTATACTCCTCTCATTATATTATACATTTGTTCTCCAGCCTTTTCATCAATTACTAAAATATTTTTCTTCTTCCCTTTGTTAATAGCAATAATTGCTTCAGCCTTGCTTAAACCTCCTGCAATACATACAGCAGTGGCAATAATATCATATCCTTCTATTTTTATACCTATGCTTCCGCTTTTGTGTACAACTTTGCCTTCATTATCAAAGTAATATCCAAAGGCTTCAGCGAAAGCACCTTTTCTTTGTAAATATTTTTTCGTCTCTTCATCAAGCTTTCTTTTCTTTGCAATTTGATCGAATGTGCTTAACCCAAATATGAAAACATCGGAGCGGCCTATTAATTCAACAACTTTTGATATATTTGGATCAGCCAGCATTGCTTTCAGCATTTCTTCGCTTATATTCTGAGGTAAATATAAAGGATAATAGCTTCCATTGATTTTAGATGCTAGTTTCTCAGCAACAGCATTTGCCTGTGTTGCATGCCTTTCATTATTCCCCCCGATAGCCGGTACAACTATTACATCTTTTTTATCTACGGCCTTTGCATTTTCTGCAACAGCCATAGTAGAATTTCCTCCGGTTACTGCTATTATTGATTTATCACTGATGCATCCCTTTATATATTCAAATGCTTTGCCTCCCATTTCCTTTAATACTTCAGGCCTTTTTTCACAATCTCCCGGGATGATAATTACTTTCTTTACTCCCAGCATTGTTTCCAGTTTTCTAGCCAACATACTCAGGCCTTTTAGCTCTTCGATATATATTGAGATCTGCTTTAGTATTTCTTCTCCTGCTTCTGTCACACTCATACCCTGAGGTTCAATTTCAATGAGTTCTTGCTTCTTTAAAATGACAAGTTCACTTCTAACCCATCTTTCAGTCTCCCCCAATAAGTTCGCAATATTGCGCCTGCCAATAGGTTGATTGTATTTTATAGTAAGAAGTATGGAATACCTCTTTTCTATTATGTCGGATATTTCAGGAGCTATTATTTTTTGAATCTCAATTAAATTATTCATTTTTTACCTCCTTATTGGGTCATATTTTGTCCCGTTTGCATTTTTTGTCCCTACATAATTATATAATATTTTTTATTTTTCTGCAAATATTAGCAGCTTTAGTATAGTAAAGCAAAAATTTTTAAACAATTAAAATGATTGCATAAAAAAATGCCTTTATCTGGCATATTCATCCAGATAGGCATTCATTTTATTCTTCCTGTTCTTTTTTATTTGGATAAGGTACTTCTATTGTTTCCGTACTGTCCGAAGAGAGAAAAACATGGAGTTGGGATTTTTCCATATTGAAATTCTGTACATGAATAACCGGTCTAAACTTAGGAACCTTGATAAGGAGATTAGGACTGTAAGCTTCTTCATCATATTTTGCATAAACAATATCAGCAATAATCAAGGTGTGATCTCCTGCATCAATCATATTTATCACTTTACATTCCAAGCTTGCCATACCCTCTTCTATACATGGAGGCTTAATATTGACTGATGGTAATCTGGTAAAACCAGAACGGTCAAATTTGTTTTCTCCAAACTTAGTGGAATAAGAACATTCAACCATTTTTTCTATCATAGACATATCCGGAACATTAACTCCGAATTCACCTGTTCTTTCAATGTTTTCAAGACTTTTTTGTTTTTTGGGTTTGCTCATAAGGGCTAAGGCTACCCTCGGTGGCTTATGAGATACAGGATTTATCCAGCTAAAGGTTGATATATGATCCGTACCGTCCTCATTTATTGTAGTACATAGTATGGGGCGACTTGGTTGCAATAAGAAAATACTATTGTAAAGTTCGCTTTTCTTAAATTCTTTCTTCATATTTACACACCTTTCTATTCATCCAATACAGTTAATCTGAAAACTACCGTATTATATGGATCAGGGCATGCTACACAAGTTGTATTGCCTTCCTTTTCCCAGGGGAAGGTTCCTCCAAATTTTAAAGCAAAAGCATAGGGAAATATAGCATTATAGGCCCAGCCACAAAATTCACTTTTGTTTATATCTATTACATACTCATCTCCTAATTTTATACCCAAATCACAACCCTTGCCTCTAACCTCTATGACTTTTGCTATAACCTTCTTCTCTTTCATATGAATATTCCTCCCGTGTTTAACACTGAACTCATCTTCCCTAAATCCAATAAAAACTAAATAGTCATTCAGTGGGGTATAAAACCCCACTGAATGTAATCTTCTCTAAAGAGCCAATTCCTTTGTGTATTTTTCTATCCTGTTTAAAGCTTCTTTTATATTATCTAGAGAATTTGCATAAGAGATTCTTAAATATCCTTCCCCCTGAGCTCCAAAAGCTGAACCTGGTACAGTAATAACTCCTGCTTTTTCCAATAGTTCATTAGCAACCTCTTCAGAAGTCTTACCCAAGGCTTTAATGTTAGGGAATACATAAAAGCTTCCCTTAGGCTTTATACAGCTAATGCCTTTAATATTATTCAAGCCTTCTACTATCAAATCTCTTCTTTCTCTGTATATTTCCGTCATCTCAGAAGCTCTATCTAATGTATCCAGGGCTTTCATTGCAGCGTATTGTGAAGATGTTGCCACACAGGCAACTAAATTCTCCTGTAGCTTTATCATCTTGTCAATTATCACCCTGCTTCCCGCAGCATATCCAACCCTCCAGCCCGTCATGGCAAAGGATTTAGAAAAACTATTAACAAGGATGGTTCTATCTTTCATATCAGGTAAGGATAATATGGATTTATGTTCCATTCCATCGTATAAGAGAGTGCTGTAAACCTCATCGGTAATAACCAAAAGATTATGCTTTTTAGCCAAACTTGAAATGGCTACTAGATCTTCATATTCCAGAACTGCTCCCGTCGGATTGTTAGGGGTATTCAACATAAGTACTTTACTTTTAGGAGTGATTTTTTTCTCAATATCCTCTGCCATTAAGCGGAATCCATTTTCCTCCGATACTGGTACCGGTACAGGTACTCCTCCGCAAAATCTTACCTGAGAGTAATAATTCAACCATTGAGGGTCTTGGATAAGAACTTCATCTCCTGGGGAAAGCGTAACCATCAATGCTAATGCCAGCGCCCCCATGCCTCCTGTAGTAACTATTATTTCTGTCTCTGGGTCAACATCTACTTTTTGTGCTGATAGATATTGGGATATTTTTTCCCTTAACTCAATAAGGCCTGCATTGGCTGTATAATGGGTTTTGCCTTGTCTTAAAGCATTACAGCCTGCCTCAATAATCTCTTCCGGAGTATTTAAATCCGGCTCTCCAATTCCTAGGTTTATTGATCCTGGAAAATTTTTTGCCCTGTCAAACATAGCCCTTATGGCTCCTTGTTTTAATTCCAAAGCCTTCTCATTTAAGAAAGTATTCATATACTATCCGCTCCTCATCTAGTCCTTATATTTTAATTAATTTACCAAAATCTCTATAGCTGTTTATTTCTAATAAGATACAGTTCTTCAAGACCCTCTCTTGTAAGATATTTTTGCGGCGTTTCTACCCTTCGGCCTGATTTAATATCCCAGTAAACCATTCCGGCATAACTCACATCTCCGGCAAAAACAGCTCCCAAAATTTTATTATCCCTTACGATAATTTTTCTGTATACTTTTTTCACATCATTTTTATTTATGTGTACAGAGCAATTAATCAACACATTCTCTGTAATTTTCCCAATAGATATAAAAGGGACTCCATAGAATTTAACGGAGTTCATGCTGATTCCTCCTAAATAGCTTCGAGGATTGCCTAGTATATGATAGGCAGCAATTTTACCTTGTTCCATAGCATCAGGCCATAGTGTAAAGAGTTCACAATCTCCATCCAGTAGACTATGAGATTGAGCTACATCTCCTGCAGCGTATACATCGTTCAATGAAGTGGCCATATTGTTATCCACAACGATTCCTCTATCTACTTTGATACCGCAATTCCTAGCCAATTCAACATCCGGCTTTACACCCTTGCCCACAACAACTAAATCGCAAGGACATAGGCTACCATCATCCAGTACCACACCTTTTAGTTTTCCTGCCTCAGAACTCAATCCTTTTATTTTAGATGATAAAATTATATTAATTCCATGGTCCCTAAGAATTTTGGTAACTATAAGTGAGCAATAAAAATCAACAGCCCTAGACAATACCCTGTTTGACTCCACCAAAACTGTTACCTTCTTACCTATTTCATTCAAAGCCCATGCAGCCTTTAAGCTGACTAGCCCTCCTCCTATAACTATACAGTTTTGTGCCTTTTGAGCTATCTTCTTAATTTTTACAGCATCTTCCAAGTCTCTTAAGCAGCATACCCCTTCCACATTATCTCCATAGGGCATTACGGGTCTTGCTCCGGTGGTTATTATGAGCTTGTCATAGTTTTTAGAACCATAACCTTCAATAAATATCTTCTTCTTAATACCATCAATGTTTGTCACATTGCCTTTTATAAAGTTCAATCTTTTATCTTCAAAGAAGCTTTCATCAACGAATAATAATCTTTCCTCTTCAATTTCTCCAGCGATATAATTCGGCAGCAGAACCCTAGAATAATAAAACATACTGTCCCTAGAAACAACGGTTATGTTAATATCCGATTTTTTTTCTTTTAGCAATGTTGTTACAGCACTTTTAGAGGCTGCACTGCTTCCAATTATAACTATGTTCATTGATATCTCTCCCTAAGGTTTTTCAATTCTATCCAGAACAAGTCTTCTTTTTTCTGCGATAAATTTTCTATAGCTGCCGAATTTAACTGCTCCATGATAACATATTTGTGCACAGCGTTCTTTACCATCACAGGTATCACATTTATAATTAACATCCTTTTTGGTGCCAATGGCATTGAAGGGACATACCATCACACACATATTGCAACTTACACATTTCATCTCATTTAAGATCACATAACTGTCTTCTCTTCTATAAATAGCTCCAGCAGGACATGCATCCATACAGGGCGCATCTTCGCAATTCCTGCATATAGTCTGGGAAAAACCATACTCTTCATTCTCCGATAAGCCTATTCTAGATAGCCCTAAATTAAACTCATGTTCCTTGCTGTAAGAACAAATCAATCGACAAAGATTGCAGCCGTTACATTTGCTATGTTTTAACCATACAATTCTTTCTTCCTCCATTTTGCTAACCTCCATATATATAGGGCAAAATGATAACTTCACTGTCGTCATGGAGGACAGTATCCGCACCCTTAAGAGTATGAGCATTTCGCCTGTTAACTAAAATTACAATACCAGGAGAAAGATTTCCCTCTTTATTCAATACAATATCCATTTCCTTGCCAAAGGTACTTATCAGAACCTCTGCCATTTCTCTGATATTTTGGACATCCATCTGCAAGGAATCAACTTGGGTAATTTTATTAAAAGGGGTTAAAAACCTTACAAGTGCCATAATCCTTCCACCCTAAAAATTATAAATTCCTACCTGAAAGCAGTATACTAGTCTTTGCAATTCGCTTTCCTAAAGCTTTGCAAGATGCCAAACCTATCTCATCCTCCAAAATGGCATCTGTCTTGGCTCCATCATTCCCCATCTGCCAGCCCGATGCTCCTATATATCCTCCGATATGAGGTTCGCTTACAGTTACAAATCCATTTAACAACAAGAATTGTAGCATGGAGGTCAAAGCATGCTCCTGTCCTCCATTCCTGTCATATCCTACGGTTACAGCACCTGCGGCTGTTCTGGACCAATCCGGCACCGGATGAGGGAACTCCGGATCCCAAACACCTTTTACCAAAGAAGTGCATCTTTCCATGAAAGCCCTCATAGCGGAATTTACATTGAAAAAGTAAATGGGTGAACCTAATATCAAACCATTTGGTATGGGATCAATTATGTTCTTTACTAAATCTAGCCAGTCATCCTTAAGTATGCAATATCTTTTTTGTCTGATGCATGCATCACAATTAAGGCAAGGCTGTATCTTCTTACCCTTAAAGGATATGAAAACTGTCTCAGCCTCATAGCCTCTTTCCATTGCTTCTTGTTTTGCTGCATTCAAAGCCTCTTTTACCATTATTTCTGTATTGCCATGGCGTGGACTTGAACTAATACCAACAAATCTCAACTTATCCATCGAAGTTACCTCCCTCTGAAGATTCTGCTATTCTATTTAATGTACCGCTTCTCTTTCTTGCATTTACCTTTCCTTCTTCTATATAGGTCAATGCTTTTCCACGACATACTTTCACACATTCTGGATCCCCTGAACATAAATCGCATATGCTTATTTGCAGCCTATCGTTTATTCTTATAATATTTACTGCTCCGAAGGGGCAAGCCATGACACAGGCTTTGCATCCTATACATTTGTTTTGATCAATCTTTACAGCTCCTGTCATGTAATCCTTATACAAAGCTCCTGCTACGCAAGCTTTTATACAATATGCTTCCTCACACTGCATGCACTTTACAGGCATGTTGAAAGCTTTATCCTCAATGCTTTCTATCCTAATATTGGAAATCTCGGCAGAGAAGGTGCTGTAATGTTTGAAGGAGCAGACCAATTCACACAAATGACAACCGCTGCATTTGTTGGGTTCAATATTAAAAACCTTCATATTAGATACCTCCTATGCCAAATCATAATAATTAGATGCTTTTTCAATAAACTCTTCAAGCTCCAAATGTTCCATAATCTCTTTAGTTGGTAATCCGTTTTTCATGTTCCAATTATGAAGTTTAAAATACTCATCCTTCATCAAATCAAGCATTTCCTTTGAATTAATTGCACCTTCATGCATTGCGCCATTTTGATATTCATTCATCATTCTATAGGGTAAAACATCATCTTTTCTTGTATGACCCAATATGCCATTATAAATTCTTTCCATGGTTATTATTCTTCTGCCCGCTTTCATTACCATATCAGCGTTCATTTCAATCCCGGTAGCTGCGGAATAAATCTCTGCGATATCATATTCGCTTACCCAAAACTGAGCCGTAGTGGGAAAGGCGCATATGCCGGTACAGTCTGAAGCAGCATAAATGTCCTCATGCCAGCGAACGATTTCCGCTCTTTTATCAGTTGTATGAGGATAGGCATATTCTTCACTGCCTGTTATATCCTTTATCACCCTTCTTGCCTCACTATCTCCTCCGAACTCAGCTAAGGTCTCTGTGTTCAAATGGTCTGGTCCTCTTGAACTTATTGCAAAAGCTAGTGCATAGGCAAAAGCTGATCTGGTTTCAACCCTTGATTGCTCCAAGCCCCTAGCTTGTACAGCCCATTTATATGATTCTCTGCCAAACTCCTCTGAGGCCTCTTTTAATCCTTTAGCTAATAAGTCTCCTATACCTTTTCTATAGGCAATTTTTTCTACCAACTCTACAATCGTATCATTATTGCCCCAACTTAAATCTAGTCCGTCTGCTTCTTCTTTGGTAATTACCCCTCTCTGCCAGCATTCCATAAGCCATTGTATACAACCGCCTGTGGAAATTACATCCATGCCATATATATTGCAGAGCTCACCTGCTTTGATTACTGTAGCTGTATCCGTAGTTCCACAGCCACCTCCGAATGCATTCAACGTTTCATATTCAGGCCCTCCGGTATAGGTACCTCTGTATTTACCTTTGTCAACAGTGACAAAACGATGGCAGGCTACAGGACAAGAGTAGCAGGATATCTTTCTCTTTAAGAATCCTCCCTCTACAAGGTATTGACCTGTAAGGAATTTGATATTATCGATGCTTCCTTCTTGGAAGTTCTTCACCGGGAAAGCTCCTACAGCATTAGTAGATTCCACACCTATGCTGGTGCCATAATCAGACAAAGGCTTAACTCCTGGCACGGAATTCATTTTTCCATATATCACTTCCAAAGCTTTGAAGTATCTTTCCGGGTGGGCTATTTTGATACCTTTGGTTCCTCTTACTGCTATGGCCTTAAGGTTTTTGTCTCCCATAATGGCTCCTCCGCCGCCTCTTCCTGCTGCATTATATATGGAAACCTGGACAGAAGCGTATAGGACCTTGTTCTCTCCTGCAGGCCCTATACAAGCCGTCTGTATATGAGGATCATCGTGTGTTTCTCTTATCAATGCATTAGTTTCCCTCACATCCTTACCCCATAGAAAACTCGCATCTTTTATTTCCACACTATCATCATCTATATATATATAAACTGGCTTCTCTGCCTTGCCCTTAACCACCAACAAATCATAGCCTGCAAACTTAAGTTGTGCGCCAAAATGACCTCCAACATTTGTCTTAAAGAATTTTCCCGTGGCAGGACTTTTAAATAATATGGAAGTTCTTCCTGAGCAAGGCATTGCCGTACCAGTCAATGCACCAGGAGCAAATATGATAGATGAACTCTCATCATAGGGGCTAGCCTCCGTATCAAGTTCTTTCAAAAGCATATAGGTGGCTATTCCTCTTCCACCAATATATTTTTTTATTACAGATGGGTCCTCTATTTTATTTTGTACTATCTCCCCATTGCTCAGATTTACCGTTAAGATATCAATCGGCATGGTAGGTAACATAATCGTCCCTCCTACAAATCTTTATATTTTCAAATTCATTTTTCTTCCTAATATAACTGAAATCACCACTGCCAAAATTACAACCAAACCTTTTGTTATGTATTGGAAATAGTATGCTACATTCAGCATAGTCAATCCATTATTGAGCATACTGATTATAAAAGCTCCTACGAAGGTTCCGGCTCCTGTAGGTTCTCCATCCCCAAACATTGTTGTACTTAAGAAAACAACAGCTATGGCATCAAGTAAAAACTCTTCTCCAGCGAGAGGTTGAGCTGAGCCTAGTCTAGATGTCAGTACTACCGCAGCAACAGCTACACTGAAGCTTGAAATCAAAAAAGTAATCAATCTGTACTTTTTAACATTTATACCTGCGTAAAGGCTGGCAACAGGATTGCCCCCAATAGCATAGACCCTTCGTCCCAAGGTTGTCTTGTTCAAAGTAAAAATTGCTAAGGCTACGAATATAAACATAAGAATTACTGGGAAGGGAATTGGGCCCACATAACCTTGTCCAATAAACAAAGAAATAGCCGGAATATCTTCCGGAAAAAATATTGGATTTCCCTTGGTTATCAGCATTTTTATTCCATATACTATAGATCCTACAGCAAAGGTTGCAATAAAATCCGGCAAGCCTACATAGGCTACTAAAGTACCGTTTACCATACCTATCGCCAATCCACATAATATTGACACGAATAATGCTATCCAAAAATTATTGGTCTTTATCAAGCTGATTGCAAATACAATATTTATTAACCCTGCTGCATTTCCTATGGACATGTCAAATCCTCCAGCCCCCATTACAAAGGTAAAGCCCAAGGATATAATGGTCAGCATGCTCATCTGTCTTAAAAGCATTAGTAAATTGTTAGTAGTAAAAAAATTCTTTGAAGCGAAAGAAAAGATTATAAAAATCACCAATGCTCCAAATACTGTACCGTATTTCCTCAAAAAATCTAAAACATTCGTATTACCTGTTTTAATCTGACCTTCCACTATACTTCTCCTCCTAACATTGCAGCCATGATTTTTTTCTCTGCATCCTTTTCTTTCGGGCTATACTGTCCAACAATATTTCCTTCGTTTACAACGAGTATTCTATCGCATAAACTCATTAGCTCTGGTAAATAAGAAGATAACACCATGATGGATTTCCCTTCCTTAGCCAAGTTATCCAAAAGCATATAAATATCTTCCTTGGCTTTAATGTCTATGCCCTTTGTGGGTTCATCAAAGATTCCTATGTTAAAATTACCGTTAAGCCATCTGGACAATATTACTTTTTGCTGATTGCCTCCACTTAAAAATTTAATTACTTGATTAGGTCCTGTAGTTTTTATGCTTAATTTGCTGATGTATTCCTTTGCAACTTGAATTTCTTCTTTTCTATCGATAATCCAGCCCTTGCACCATTTATTTAAGTAAGTGAGAGTTGTATTTTTAGAAACACAATAATTAGGAATTAAACCTTCTGCCTGCCTTTCTTCCGGCACCAAAGCTATACCGGAGTCTATGGCATTTTGGGGACTAGGCTCGTATTTCTTGCCTATCACTTCTATATGCCCTTTATTTATTGGATCCAATCCAAAAATGGCCTTTGCAATTTCAGTTTTCCCTGCTCCCACTACACCTGCAATGCCCAGGATCTCTCCCTTTCTTAATTCAAAACTTACATTCTTTAATCTTTCTGTATATAAGCTTTCTACTTGAAGATATATATCTTCATGACAGTAACTGCAATCTCTCTGATAATTGTTATATGATTTATGTCCTAACATCATAGAAACAATCTTTTCAACAGATGCTTCTTCCACATTCATGGTATCTATCTTTCTGCCATCTCTAAATACTGTAATCCTATCGGATATATCCATTATTTCTTCTAGGTTATGGGAAATATATATTATGCTTAAACCGCTGTTTTTCAAACTTTTAATAATCTTTAGAAGCCTTTTTCTTTCTTCCTCGCCAAGGGAAGTCGTAGGTTCATCAAAAATCACAATATTAGGATTATGAACAAGAACCTTGCTTATTTCTACTATTCTTTTCATTGATGCATTTAACAAAACAGCCGGTGTATCCACATTAAAATCAATGCCTAGCCTTTTTATAACCTCTCGAGCCATTTCTCTCATTTTTTTATCATCAGTATAATGTAAGCTAGCAAACTTTTTCTTTTTCTCTGCACCAATGAAAATATTCTTATATACACTAAAATAAGGAACTAGGTTAATCTCTTGGTGTACTGTCCTAATTCCTGCTTCTTCGCTTTGCGCAACGCTGTCAAAGGAGACAGGCTGGCCATTAAGAAATATATCGCCTGATGAAGGCTTGTGTACCCCTGATAGAATTTTAATAAAAGTAGATTTACCTGCCCCATTTTCCCCTACAAGAGAGTGTATCTCACCAGGCTTCAAATCAAATTCTATATCCTTTAACACATAGACACCGTTAAACTCTTTGTTAATTCCTTTTGCTTCTAATATAACATCTCTTTTCACATTTGAATCTATAGTTGCCATTTTTTCACCTGCCCGGTTATATTGTTATGGAATGGCGATACTAAAATCATCGCCATTCCATTGTTTATTCGATGGCTAACCGCCATTTAAATTGCTTCTAGCTCATAACATAAAGCTTATTCTGCTGGTATATTATCCTTTGTAATCAGTTTACCAGGAATATATATATGTCTTTCGGGTATACTGTTTCCATTTAGTAATTCAAAAACCTTATCTACACAAGTTCTAGCCATTGTATCCGGATCCTGTGCCAAAGTAGCTTTGAAGGGACTATCTTCCTTTTTCATCTCTGCATAGGCTTCTGGATCACCATCAATACCAACAACAACAATATGATCTTGCAAACCAGCTTCTCTTATGGCTTGGGCTGCTGCAATACCTACTCCATCAAAAGTTGCATATACTGCTGCAATATCTCCTGGGTTAGGATTAGCTTGAATTACTGCTTCCATCTTAGCTTTTCCATCCGGGAAGAAATCAGGCCAAGCATATACGAAACCTGCAAGTATTTTTACATCAGGATAATCCTTGATTACTTCATGCATTGCATTTCTTCTTGTTCTTATCATAGAACCTGCATCGTTATATATCTCAACAATATTACCCTTTCCCCCGATTAACCTTACCATTTCCTCAGCAGCCATTCTTCCAAGTTGGTCATTGTCTGATTCCACAAATACATCAACAAAATCCGCATCACCAGCATCCATGGAGCCTATTATTATTCCTTTGCTCTTTGCTTCTTTTAGAGCTGGAGCTAACTGAGTTATGTCACCTTCTTGAATTATTATGGCATCAACACCTTGAGCTATCATGTTTTCTATTGAAGCAACTCTTCCTGGGACATCAGCATTGACTGTTGCGATTACTTCTCCGCCATTTTTCTTTATCTGATCTTCTAAGGAAGCTTTTCCTATTCTTGCGAAAAAGTTGGCTTGTCCAAAGTTGTTTATTCCGACTTTAAAAACTTTTTCATCAGCTTCTTCCTGACCTTTT
>NZ_JAWLCK010000028.1:0-27736 GCF_041687175.1 Lutispora sp. | reverse complement strand
GGTCGGTAGGCGAAATAATCACCTACCTCCTACTCGATTTACCCCAAACCTTATAAGATACAAAAGCAAAAGTTGTCATCATGAGCACAGCGATGTAGGGAACGGTTCATAACCGTTCCGCTATCTCAACGCCCTACCCTAGTCCTGTCATCCTGAGGTTTTACCGAAGGATCTAATACCCTAAATGAATACCTTAACACTGGCGACTGAAGATCATGGACCAGTGCAAAATGTATAAATACACATAAATATTCAATAATATACATAAATATATTTCACAAATTTTTATATAATTATTACTTCACAGGTAATCAACAATCTTTTAACACCATTAGCCCTTTAAATATAAGTTATCAACAGACTTATGCACATTATCCACAGTTTTTAGGTTTTTCTATGTGGATAACATTGTGGCTAAATGAATTTGTTTCATAATTTAATGGTATACGGCTAAAGGCTTGAGAATAAATGAATCGTAAATATGTTATGTAATCTAATAAGTATTCACCAAAAAAGGACTATAAGTGACAATAAATTCAAAAATTCTATTGTTTAATACCGTGTCATCCAGATGGGAGTTTATGAAGGCGGTTCGTTATAAATATAACTAAATAATGGATAAAGGATAGAAGGATTATTTAACCTAATGTAGAATAAATTATATATAAACGGTAGCATAATAGTTGCGAAAGGAGATGTTTGTATGCGCATAAAAGTCAGTGGAAAGAATATTGAAGTAACCAATGCCTTGCGAGAGAGAGTGGAGAAAAAGCTATCCAAATTTGAAAAGTATTTCAACCCTGATACTGAAGCAAACGCAACTTTGACAGTAGAGAGAAACAGACATATCATAGAAGTTACCATACCCTTTAACGGTGTAATTTTAAGGGGTGAAGAGGCTACCGAGGATATGTACTCATCCATTGACAACGTTGTGGAAAAGCTTGAGAGACAGATTGCAAAATACAGAACCAAGCTTGAACGAAGAATTAAAGACGGAAGTGTAAGATTTGAAAATTTCTCCTTTAATCATGAAGAAGATGATGAAGAACCAAGAATAGTTAAGACTAAGAGATTTGCTATGAAACCAATGCCTGTGGAGGAGGCAGTGCTGCAGATGGAGCTCCTTGGACATAATTTCTTTATGTTTTACAATGCAGATAGTGATGAAGTAAATGTAGTATACAAGAGAAAAGACGGAGATTACGGTTTAATCGAACCTGAATTTTGATATAGAGGCTTCATAAGAAGCCTCTATTTTAATATTCAATATTTGTAATCATTTTACAAAAAACAAAATAAATAGTCCAGCTGATTCATTTTTTATTTTCATAGAGGAATTGACAAGTTTTGGTCGAATATATTTATGTGATGATGTCAATAGAGGTGAGTTATGTGGATGATAATAAGCTGATGTTGGAAGAAGAAATAAAAGACCTCATTTGTAGAATTCCTGATGTACTGTCGTGCAAGGTTATATTAGGGGAGAAAAATGAAATTCAGGACATTCATGTATTGTGTGGGACAGGAAAAAATATAAAGCAGCTGGTGAGAGATATTCAATCAGCTGTCAGCGCAAGGTTCAATATTGAGGTGGACTATAAGGTAATAAGTATTGCTCAGATAGAAGAAAATGGGATTAGGGATAATCGTCTCAAGATAGGCAGTATAGTTATGATGAATATGGAAAACAGCCTTAAAGCTACTGTGATTCTGGAGAATGAGGGGAAAACCTATGAAGGTTCAAGCATTAAGGTAAAATCCATATCAAATAAATATAAAGCAGTTGCTGAAGCAACTATAATGGCCATTGAATCCTTTGTAAACATCAACAGCATATTTTACCTTGAAGGCATTGAGAGGACAAGAATTGCCGGCAGAGATATTTTTCTCTGCTTGGTTGGTTATACATATAAGAATAGTGAAAATCTCCTTATTGGCAGCAGTATGATCAAAACCGATGAAAATGAAGCAGTTGCAAAGTCTATATTAAACGCATTGAATCGGTTGATAAGCAAAATGGTTTAAGATTTGACCGGCATTTTTACTTAGCGGAGTGAGTTTGCCTGTCTTATTAGCGGAAGGACAGAGTTCAGAAAAAAGGGGGGGCAAACCGTGAAAAAGATAGTTGCTATATTAATAACTATTCTTTCTCTTATATTAGCTGGAGGAGCACATATAAGCTGGGTATAAGCAGTAAATATGCCGGTCATTAAATTTAGGAGTGATGACATGCCAAAGAAACTCAAAATTTATATTATATCTATTATTATTTTCGGAGTTTGTTTTACAATAGTTACTTTAAACAGAAATAGATCAATTCATACTTCTGAGCTTATATTTTTCCTTTTTCTTTCAATCGTGGCTGAATCTATGGCTATTTTAACACCTAATAAAAGAGGTGGTGTGTCTGTAGGTTTTGCAATAGGTTTTACACTGCTTCTTATTTTTGGTGTGCCTGAGGCGAGTTGGTTAGCAAGTATAGGTATTATGTTTAGGATACTTAATGTAGATGGTAAGCGTATGCATATTTTTAATACTCCTATATATAAGACTTTATTCAATGGAGCAAACATAGTGCTTTCATCTGGTTTTGCGGGATTATGTTATGAAGCATTAGGAGGCACTCCAGGTCAGTTAGAATTTATAAATATATTACCCATGTTTGGTAGCATAGTAGTATACATAGTCATAAATGCTATAATAATGTCAATACTTATGGCAATATTATCTAGTGATAGCCTAATTAAGCAATTGTATACCAATATTATTTGGATTATAAGAGACTATTTTGCCATAGCTCCTTTGAGCATAATTATGGCTATAGCATACATAAACTATGGAATGTTGGGTGTTCTTTTATTCTTTGGTCCCTTGCTCCTTGCCAGGTATTCATTTAAACTTTATGTAGATATGAGGAATATGTATCTGGATACGGTAAAGGCACTATGCCAGGCTGTAGAAGCTAAGGATCCATATACTCAGGGTCATTCCCAGAGAGTAAGCGAATTAGCATATAATCTGGGCAAGAGGTTGAAATTATCTCATAAAACTTTGGAAAATCTAAGATTTGCTGGCATGCTCCATGATATTGGCAAAATTGGGATAGATGAGCATATCCTAAATAAACCTGGAAGACTTACTACTGATGAATATGACAAGATAAAACTTCATCCTGTCATAGGTTCAAAGATTATACAGGGAATTGATTTCCTAAAGGAGTCAGCAGACATAGTTATGGGCCATCATGAGCATTACGATGGTACAGGCTATCCAGATGGGAAGAAGGAAGACGAGATCCCTTTTGAGGCTTGCATACTATGTGTAGTCGATGTATATGATGCATTGACCTCCGATAGGCCTTACAGAAGGGCCATGACTGAAGAGGAGGCTATAGAGATAATAAAGAGGGAATCAGGGACTCTATTCAACCCCATAGTAGCCAATGAATTTATCAAGATGCTAGGGTATAAAGGGGAGGTAGAAAAGCGTGCTGGTTGAGAGCATGGGAAGTGGCCTGCTGGTAGGCAAGGTGAGAGGAGGAAAATTCTCCAATATATCCTCGGGCGAGATTAGAGGATGGTATTTTATAGGGGCTTCCTTCTTAGTTGAGTTTTCAGCAGTGTATTTTGCTTCCAAAGGTGTAAAATTGGTTGTTGATGGGATACCATTCATACATTTGTTATCATATATCTTATTATTCATTGGTTTATTTATGAATTGGGATAAATATCCATTTTGGATTATTACAGCAGGGGTTTTTCTTAATTTTGTAGTGATAATGGCAAACGGAGGACAAATGCCTGTCTCCATTGAAGATCTTAAGTATTTGGGACTACTTGACAACGCAGCTGCTATAGTTAATGGTCGGATAGTAACCCATACTCCGTTAGTTGATAGCACTAAATTTAAATTCTTAGCTGATGTATTGGCTTTACCAAAGTTTTTTCCAAGACCAAAGGTTTACAGCATAGGAGATGTATTGATGGCTATTGGGATATTTATTTATATGCAGCATCTTATGCTGGGGAAAGATGGGAAATGGAAAATTGGTCTGATAGGTAAATTGAAAAATAGACAAATAGACTCTAGGGTGTAACTCTAGGGTCTTTTATATTTGAACTTCCCTAGGCAACGCAGCTCGTAACAATACAAAAAAGGAATACCCAAGGTAATGCATTGTTATAATAATTCTATTATGATAAAATTAAGTGGATACTGGACTAATTCGCCCTAAGTCTCCGCTGCTTTAGGCAGCGGCAAACAAAGGGCGATTAAGTCCAGCATGGACTCGGCTAACATTCAGAGGAGGTTGAATCCTCCTCTGAATGAAGTCTCGTTCAATGTCCGATGATTTGAGGAGTGATGATATATGTCTTTTTTGACAAAGATATTTGGCAATCAGAATGATAGAGAAATAAAAAAATTAGAAAAGCAAGTAGATGCAATAGAAGCACTGGAACCACAGATGCAAGCTCTAAGCGATGCGGAGCTGAGGGCTAAGACAGATGAGTTCAAATCCAGGCTTGCCAATGGTGAAACATTGGATGATTTGCTGGTGGAAGCCTTTGCAGTGGTAAGGGAAGCTTCCAGAAGGGTTTTAGGTATGAGGCATTTCAGAGTCCAGCTCATTGGAGGCATTGTGCTCCATCAGGGAAGGATTGCAGAGATGAAGACCGGTGAAGGTAAGACTTTGGTGGCTACTTTGCCTGTATATCTCAATGCCTTAGAAGGCAAAGGAGTTCACGTTGTAACGGTAAACGATTACTTGGCAACCCGTGACAGCCAATGGATGGGCAAGGTGTATAATTTCCTGGGCTTATCTGTAGGGCTGATTGTCCATGGATTGGATCATGCTCAGAGACAGGCTGCCTATAATTCCGATATAACTTATGGAACTAACAATGAGTTTGGATTTGATTATTTGAGGGACAACATGGTCATCTACAAAGAGCAGATGGTTCAAAGAGAGTTGAACTACGCTATAGTGGACGAGGTGGACAGCATACTGATAGACGAAGCCAGAACACCTCTGATAATATCTGGTGTAGGAGAAAAATCCACTCATCTTTATTATATAGCAGATAACTTTGTGAAAACATTGAGAAGAGGCGCGGATACTAAAGAAGAAAGTAAGGCGGAAATGCTGACCAAGTACTTTGAAGGTCAGGAAGATGATGAAGAAACTATTAAAAACAGAGGAGATTACTCTGTGGATCCAAAAGCCAAGACAGTAATGCTAACAGAAGAAGGTATAGCTAAAGCAGAAAGGTTTTTTGGCATAGAAAACCTGGCGGATCCAGAGAACATGGAGATACAGCACCACATAAATCAAGCTCTAAAGGCAAGAGCCTTGATGAAGAGGGATATTGATTATGTGGTAAAGGACGGAGAAGTAATAATTGTTGACGAATTTACCGGAAGGCTTATGTATGGCAGACGCTATAGCGACGGACTTCACCAAGCCATTGAGGCTAAGGAAGGAGTAAAGATAGAGAGAGAAAGCCAGACACTGGCTACCATAACCTTCCAGAATTACTTCAGGATGTATAATAAACTGGCCGGTATGACAGGTACAGCTAAGACGGAGGAAGATGAATTCAGAGCCATATATAATCTGGATGTGGTGGAGATACCCACAAATAAGCCTATGATAAGAGAAGATTATCCAGATGTGGTATATAAAAATGAGAAGGGTAAGTTCAATGCGGTGGTAAATGAGATTGCAGAGCTTCATGCAAAAGGCAGACCTATATTGGTAGGCACCATTTCCATTGAGAAATCCGAGCTTCTAAGCAGCATGCTTAAGAAGAGAGGAATACCTCACGAAGTGCTCAATGCCAAATACCACGAGAAGGAAGCAGAAATAGTTGCCAAAGCAGGCCAGATGAATGCAGTGACAATCTCAACTAACATGGCAGGTAGAGGTACCGACATTGTGTTGGGCGAAGGTGTTAAAGAACTGGGAGGTCTTCATATAATAGGTACAGAAAGGCATGAGTCAAGGCGTATAGACAATCAGTTGAGAGGTCGTGCCGGAAGACAAGGTGACCCAGGAAGCAGCAGATTCTATATATCCCTTGAAGATGACCTTATGAAACTGTTTGGTTCAGATAGGATTATGAATCTTATGGAAACCATAGGCATGGAAGAGGATATGCCCATTGAGCACAACCTTCTGACTAAAGCCATAGAAAATGCACAGAAGAGAGTAGAGTCAAGAAACTTTGACATAAGAAAGCATGTGCTTCAGTACGATAATGTAATGAACAAGCAAAGGGAAGTCATATATGCTCAAAGACGACAAGTTCTCATGGAAGAGGATTTAAAGAGCTCAATAATAGATATGCTGAAGGATGTAATATTCGATGCTGTGGATAATTTCACAGTTGGCAGCCAGTATCCAGAGGAATGGGATATTACTGGATTATTGGAGTATCTCCATAATGCCTTCCTGCCGAAGAGGACTTTGAAAGTTTCTGATATAAGCGGTTTGGAAAAGGAAGAGCTTAAGGAAGCCATACTGGATAAGTCTTTGGAACTTTATGAAGCCAAAGAGGCAGAAATAGGTCCGGAGAACATGAGAGAACTGGAAAGAGTAATACTTCTGAGAGTAGTAGATTCCAAGTGGATGGATCATTTGGATGCCATGGATCAGCTAAGAGATGGTATAAGTCTAAGAGCCTTTGGACAGCAGGATCCTGTTCAGGCTTATCAGATTGAAGGCTATGACATGTTTATGGAGCTTATAAATAATATTAAGCAGGAAACAATAAAGTATGTATTTAATGTAAGCGTCAATAGAGTTCCACAAAGGCAGCAGGTAGCGGAAGAAGTTTCCACCAACCAGGAGCAAAGCGGTGGATACAAGCCTATAGTGAAGGAAGCAAAGATAGGGAGAAATGATCCCTGCCCTTGCGGCAGCGGCAAGAAATATAAAAAATGCTGCGGGAAAAATGAGAACTAGATTGGAGGAAAAATTATGATTGAACTTGATCAGTATAGACTTGAGCTGCCGGATTTAGAGACGGCAATTCAGGATATAGAGGTGTCTCTTTGACCCTGAGAGGCTGAAGGAGAGACTGGAAGAAATCCATGCAAAGATGGAGCAACAGGACTTCTGGAATGATTCGGAAAATGCTGCTAAGGTACTTCAGGAATCAAAAAGACTCAAGGAGAAAATTGATAAAATCGATGAACTTAAAAAAGCCTATGATGATATCCTGGTATTAATAGATCTTTGTGAAGAAGAGGAAGATGCTTCCTTATTAGATGATATAGATGAAGAATTAAAACAGCTTAAGAAGGACATTGACAGATTTACCATTGAAACATTGCTAACAGGAGAATTTGACAAAAATAATGCCATACTTGCCATTCATGCCGGAGCAGGAGGGACAGAAGCTCAGGATTGGGCGGATATGCTCCTTAGAATGTTCACAAGATGGGCTGAAAGCAAGAACTATAATATAACAGTTTTGGATATGTTAAAGGATACTGAAGCGGGTATAAAGAGTGCAACCCTTCTCATTGAAGGGGAGAATGCCTATGGCTACCTTAAGTCAGAGAAAGGTGTACATCGCTTAGTGAGGATTTCACCCTTTGACACGGCGGGGAAGCGTCACACATCCTTCGCCTCGGTGGATGTAATGCCTGAACTGGATAATAATGTGGAGATAGATATTAATCCTGACGATTTGAGGATTGATACCTATAGATCAGGAGGGGCTGGAGGGCAGCATGTAAATAAGACTGATTCGGCAGTCAGGATAACTCACATTCCTACAGGAGTAATAGTCCAATGCCAGAATGAGAGATCCCAGCACAGCAACAAGGAAATGGCGATGAAGATGCTCTATGCAAAGCTTTTGGAGTTAAAGGAGCAGGAGCAGAAAGAGAGAATAGAGGATATTAAGGGGGAGTACAGAGAAATAGCCTGGGGCAGCCAGATACGCTCCTATGTATTCCACCCCTACAGTATGGTTAAGGATCATAGAACCGGTGAAGAAACAGGAAATGTATATGCAGTAATGGATGGAGAACTGGACAATTTTATAAATGCATATTTAAAGTGGAAAAAGCAGACATAAGTCTGTTTTTTTCTATGTATTTTATAAAAAATTTGTTAAAATATAGGTAGTGGATTTATATTCTAAATAATTTGTGCTACATTTCTGTAACATATAACAGAGATTGGGGGAGAAATATTTGAAACTTTTTACATTAAAGTTTAGGATCTGTGTCTTGGTCATAATTTTCACCATAGCGCCTTTATTTGTGCAGCTTTCTATAGCACTAAAAGCTTCTACAGAAAATTTGACAACAAGTGTACAAGCCCTCAATGAATCAGTGAATAAGAACTACCTTGAGAAGTTTGACAATTACATCAACCAAATAGCTAAAATAATAGAGATTGTTCCTCAATCAGCTGATATATTAGCTTTGGAAGGCTTCGAAAGAGAGAGGGTAGTAAGAAAACTGGTTTCAGCTGATAATAGCATCAAGAGAGCCACATTAGCCGATGGCAACGGCATTGTGCTGTTTTCTACAGATACATCTTTGAATGGTACTGACATTGGTGAGGAAATATGGTATAAAGAGGCTTTGAAGGGGGAAAGGTATATTTCCAACTCCTTTATGGATGAAAAATTACACCTTCCCGTGTTCACCATATCCATTCCAGTTTTGGATCAGGCTATGAGACCGGCAGGGGTTGTAAGTGCTCAGGTAGGATTTGATAATATTCAATTCATATGTCAAAATATAAAGACAGGAAATACTGGTTATACATACATAGTGGACAAGAATGGCATTGTACTTGCACATCCCAAGTATAAAGAGATGGTTCTCGAAGAGTATAATGCAGTGACCAATATGATAAAAGGTGCCGTTAATGTTGTAAAAGGTCAAAGGGGAACAGAAGAATACAAAAACAGCCAGGGAAAAGAAGTAATAGGCACTTATGATATTATACCTTCCACTGGATGGGGTATCATCAGCGAAATAGAGCTATGGGAAGCATTGGAACCTATAGAGGAAGAAAAGGTCAAATACGCCACTACTGCAATAGTTGCTTTCCTTATAGCAGCTGTAGCAAGCTATTTGTTAGCTGTAATGATTACCAAACCACTTTTGGCAATGTCTAAGGTGGCAGGAGAATATGAAAACGGTATTTTATCAAAGAGAATAACAATTAAATCAAATGATGAGATAGGAAAGTTGCAGAAATCCTTCAATGCCATGGCAGACTCACTGGTGGCAATTTTGGCAGAAGTAAACAAGGCGGTAGAAGAAGTTAATGTATTTTCAAGAGAACTCAGTGACGGAGCCAATATCAGCGCAGCTTCCATAGAAGAAATATCAGCTATAGTGGCCAATGTGGCGGAAGGAGCTTCAAACCAGCTGACTTCACTAGAAGAAACTAATAATATTGCGAATGAAGTAACCTTATCTGTTGAAAATGTTTCCAAAAGTTCCAAGGAAGTTGCTGATTCTGCCAAAGAAGCAGCTCAAAAGGCTCAGGAAGGTTCAGATAATATTAAAGTTGTAAATGAGAGAATGGAAGTAATCAAGTCCAATGTAGAAAACTCTGCTGCTTTGGTAGAGAAGCTGGGTACTAAGTCTTCACAAGTAAGTGGTATTGTAAAGATAATACAGGAGATTGCAGAAAGGACAAATTTGCTTGCTCTTAATGCAGCTATAGAAGCAGCAAGGGCAGGAGAGGCAGGAAGAGGGTTTAGTGTAGTGGCTGATGAGGTAAGACAATTAGCAGACCAAACCAAGGAAGCCTCTATGGATATAGAAAAAGTTATAGAAGAAATTCAGAAGGAAACCATGGATACAGTTGATGCTATGAATGAAGGACTGAAGGATGTGGAGCATAGCGTGGAAGCTATAGAAAAAACCAACAGCGCCTTTGATAAAATCATCTCTATGATTAAGACTGTATCAGAGAAAATTATCGAAGTGTCAGAATCGATTTACCAGCTGAAGGATGAGATGAGCAAGATAAACGCTTCACTGGATAAGGTAAGCCAAGTATCCATAGCTACATCAGAAGGAACCCAGAACATTCTGGCAGGCACAGAAGAACAAGCCTCTGCCCTCCAGCAGATAAATGAATCTGCTGCCCAACTCAATGCAATGGCAGAAAACCTCCAAGAAACAATAGGAAGGTTTAAACTGTAACGAAATAATGGAAATAATAGGTGTGTATAAATCATTTGGACGGCATATGTGCCGTCCAAATGATTTATACACACCTATTAATCTGTTACTATTTTTACCCCTTCATTAGATGCCCCTACAACCTTCAAAGTCCAATTCCCTTTTACGCTTTTCAAATGCTCCCTCATGGCAATCTCGAACCCCTTTTCATCTTTGGATAATATTGCAATGATGGTAGGACCCGCTCCGCTTAGGAAGCTGGCCAATGCTCCCAGGGATTGAGCCTTATCAACTATTTCATCAAATCCCGGTACCAGGCTCTTCCTATAGCGTTGGTGAAGCTTATCCTTGCAGGCATACTTCAGCAATTCTCCATCTCCTGCTATCATAGCAGCGGTAAAGAGGGAGGCTTTGCCAACATTAAACACTCCATCGCCGAAGGCAATCTCCTTAGGCAGGACTCCTCTTGCCTGAGAAGTAGGCAATGTATACTCAGGATACATTACAGCATATTTGAAACCTTCGTAAGCCTCTCGACGATAATACACTACCTTTCCTTCATCCATGGAAGAAACGGTGAAACCACCTAAAAAGGCAGGCACAATATTATCCGGATGACCTTCTATTTCAGTTCCAATTTCTATTAATTCATCTATAGACAGATTTGCACCCGACATGATATTACCGGCTATGCATCCTGCAGCAATACAAGCAGCACTGCTGCCTAAGCCACGGCATACGGGAATGCCTACCTGCTGCTCTATATCAATCATTGGCATGTTTTTCCCTGCTATATCGAATACTTTTTTTGCTGCCATATATATCATGTTGTTCTTATCAGAAAAATCCTTATGAGACTTGATGAATCTCACTCTGTTTTCAATATCCAAGGCCAGTCCAAGGCAGTCAAAACCCGGCCCTAGATTGGCAGTGGTAGCTTTTACAACAACTTCCATCATAATACCACCGCCTTTATGCAAGAACATCCATCAAATCATTTATGTCAGCAGATATATTCATCATATTTATATCTCTATTCATAGCAGTATCAGGATCCTTCAGACCATTGCCTGTTAATATGCAGACCACAGTTTTTCCTGAAAGGTCATGGGTCTTGGCATATTTCATCAACCCTGCCAGACTTGCACAGGAAGCTGGTTCTGCAAATATACCCTCTCTGGAGGATAATAGTCTGTAAGCTTCCAAGATCTCATCATCAGTGACCTTATCTATTGCACCTTGGGATTCTCTCAGGGCAGCATTAGCCTTATCCCAGGAGGCGGGATTACCTATTCTGATGGCAGTTGCGATGGTTTCAGGATTCTCTATAACCCTTCCTTCTACTATGGGGGCAGCACCTGCAGCCTGGACCCCCATCATCTTAGGCAGTCTGTCTATTACATTGTTTTCCTTATACTCTTTATAGCCCTTCCAGTAGGCAGATATATTCCCCGCATTTCCAACAGGCATAAACTGATAGTCTGGTACCTTGCCCAAGTCATCACATATTTCAAAGGCTCCTGTTTTCTGACCTTCCAATCTATAGGGGTTAATTGAGTTTACTATAGTTACTGGAAATTTCTCGGCAGCTTCTTTTACCAGATTTAGGGCTTGGTCGAAATTACCCTTTATCTGAACAATATCCGCTCCGTATACTACTGCCTGGGCTAACTTTCCCATGGCTACTTTTCCTTCCGGTATAAGCACGATACATCTTATTCCGGCTCTAGCTGCATAAGCCGCCGCAGATGCCGAAGTGTTGCCTGTAGAGGCACAGATCACATTTTTGGAGCCATCGGCTACAGCTTTAGTTATAGCTGCAGTCATGCCCCTATCCTTAAAGGAACCGGTAGGATTTACTCCTTCATACTTGAAATATAGTTTGCAATCACCTACAATATCCTTTAGATTACTGGACTCGATAAAGGGCGTGTTACCCTCATTTAGAGTAATTATATTATCACAGTAGATATCTTTTAAATAATCCTTATACCTTTCTATTAAGCCTTTATACAACTCAAGCACTCCTCGCATAATAAGTTTATCTATTCCATAGCAATTATTTCTACTTTGTTGCAACCTCTCTTGTCGGACAAAAGTTTTATCAGCTGGTCTGGGGTCACATCCATGAATTTTGTATCAACAGTCATTGTCAAAGATGCAACATCCATTACAGGTATGTTTTGATTTATGGTAAGAATATTACCTTTTAATGAAGCTATAACATTGATGATGTCAGAAAGAACTCCCGGCTCATGGCGCAGTAGCATGAAAAGATTGACTATCCTACCCCTTTCCTGAGTGGTATAATCAAACACAGTATCCTTATATTTGTAAAAAGTACTGCGGCTCAAAGATACCATTTCGCAGGCCTGCTGGATTGTAGTAGCCTCTCCTCTTTTTAGCAGCCTTTTGGCTGTTATAACTTTTTCAAATACATCGGGTAGCACATTAGAATGAACTATTAACATTCTATCCACCGCCATTTTTTCATCACCTTTCTGTACGCATATAAAATACATATGTATATGACATGAGCATATTCTAGCACAAATTTGAAAAGTTAGCAAGAAAGAATAGAGAACAGGATTAGTGTGGTTTCACAAAAGATCCCAGAGGACTTCCCAAATACTCGCAACTCGTTGCCCGTAACTAGTAAACTGTAACCAATTATTGAAAAACTATCAAAAGAAATGTATATTATTAATGGATTAAAATATCAGGAGAGATGAAATCATGTCGGAAATACTCGTAAAAGAAACAAGGGACCCGGTGGTTGAGAATATTCACAGAGGAGATATTGTTGTTGTAAATGGTGAAGGAGAAAAGATTGCATATCTGGGAGACCCCGATAAACTCGCATACATGCGTTCTGCTGCCAAACCCTTTCAAGCCTGTGCAGTTTTGGAAAGCGGCGCTATAGATTATTTCGGATTGACGGAAAGAGAACTTGCAGTAATCTGCGGCTCCCACTATGCTGAAGAGTTTCATGTTTTGGCAGTGCTATCCATACTATACAAGATTGGATTGGATGAAAGATACCTTCAATGCGGACCCTCCTATTCCATCAGCTCTAAAGTTACAATGGATTATGTGAAAAAAGGCGTTGAAAAGAAAAATGTATTCCATAGCTGCTCCGGTAAGCAGGCAGGGATGTTGGCTATAGCAGCAAAAGAAGGCTTTGATGCAAGTACCTACCTGGACATAAATAACCCTGTACAACAAATGATACTGGATGTTATTGCATATTTTGCCGAAATGGATAGGGAAAAAATAATAATTGGTGTAGATGGTTGCGGTGCCCCTGTCCATGCTATGCCTTTAATAAACATGGCCAAGGCTTACATGAAATTGGCGAACCCTTCCCATGTAGATGAAAAATATGTAGCTCCAATAAGAAAAGTAGCTATGGCTATGACCGGTTATCCTGAAATGATCGCAGGGACAGGAGCATTCGATACTGAACTGATGAAAGTCACAAGAGGTAGATTGGTGGCCAAGCTGGGCTCAGATGGAGTATATTGTGTTGGAGCAATGAGAAAGGATATGGGCATAGCCATAAAGATGGAAGATGGGAATGTTAAGGTGCTGCCCTCAGTAGTCCTTGAAACCCTAAAACAGCTTGAGCTCATAAACCATGAGGAACTGGAAGAACTGAAACACTTCTATACAATGAACATAAAGAACAGCCAAGGAGATAAAATAGGAGAAATAAAACCGGACTTCAAATTAAACCACTAAAAACACTAAAACACGCGTGCCTCGTGTCAGGACGGAAAAGAAATACCCCAGGCTACGCAGCCCGTAGCAAGACCCTATAGGAATCCCTAGGCCATGACAAGTGACCAGCGACCAGAGACTAGCGACTGACCCCAAAGGAATACCTTATAGCAAAGAAAGAGAGAGTGATATATTGGATATAGTTACCACCCTGAGCCAGGAACTAAATATAAAGCCCTGGCAGATAGAAAACACCATAGAACTCATAGATGCAGGCAATACCATACCCTTTATAGCCAGATATAGAAAGGAACAAACAGGAGAATTAACCGATACTCAATTGAGAGAATTAGGTGAGAGACTCCAATATCTTAGAAATCTGGAAAACAGAAAATCAGAAGTTATAAAGCTTATAGATGAGCAAGGCAAGCTCACAGAGGAACTAAAAGCAAAGATAGAAGCAGCTCAAGTACTGCAAGAGGTGGAGGACCTATATAGACCCTACAGACCGAAGAAGAGAACCAGAGCATCCATCGCAAAGGAGAAAGGCTTGGAGCCTCTTGCCCAGTTTATATCTGAGCAAAAGGAAGCAGACAGAAGCTTGGAAGAAATAGCTTCAGAATATATAAACCCGGAACTTGGTGTAGAAACATGGGAAGATGCTGTAAAAGGTGCTATGGACATAATAGCAGAGGACATCTCCGACAATGCGGATTACAGGAAGTTTATAAGAGAGCTTACCTTCAATCTGGGTACCATAAGCACCAAAGGCTTGACGGATGAAAAGTCCGAATACCAGATGTACTATGACTTTGCCGAACCTATAAAAAAGATACCTTCCCACAGGGTTCTGGCGATAAATCGTGGAGAAAAAGAAAAGATGCTTTCCGTAAAGATAGATGCACCTGTGGACAGAATAATAGCTAAGCTGGAAGCAAATATATTAATAGAAAAATCTCCCTATGGTACTATTCTAAATGATACAATCAAGGACTCCTATGACAGGCTTATAGCTCCATCTATAGAAAGAGAAATCAGGAATGAGCTTACTGAAAAGGCAGAAGAGCAAGCGATAAAAGTGTTTGGTACCAATTTGAAAAATCTACTCCTTCAGCCTCCTATAAAAGGAAAGAACGTTATGGGCTTCGACCCTGCCTACAGAACTGGCTGCAAGATTGCGGTTTTGGATGATACAGGGAAACTTTTGGATACCACCACTGTATATGCCACACCTCCCCAGAACAAGGTTGAAGAATCCAAGGAAGAGCTGAAGAAACTTATAGAGAAGCATAATGTAGAAATAATATCTCTTGGAAATGGCACAGCCTCAAGGGAATCAGAAAAAATATGTGCAGAAATAATAAAGGAAATGGATAGACCACTTCATTATATCATAGTAAATGAAGCAGGAGCCTCTGTATACTCTGCATCAGAGCTGGCAGCCAAGGAATACCCTGATGTAAATGTTTCCCTAAGAGGAGCCATATCCATAGGCAGAAGGCTTCAGGATCCGCTGGCTGAACTGGTAAAAATAGATCCTAAATCTATCGGTGTGGGACAATACCAGCATGATGTATCCCAGAAAAAATTATCCGAAGCCCTCAATGCAGTTGTAGAGGATTGTGTAAACTCAGTAGGAGTTGATCTCAATACTGCCACCCCATCCTTGCTCCAATATGTATCGGGCATAAACTCTGCGGTGGCAAAGAATATAGTAGCCTACAGGGAAGAAAACGGGAAGTTTAAGAGCAGAAAAGAGCTTTTAAAGGTAAAGAAGCTTGGAGAAAAAGCCTTTGAGCAATGTGCAGGATTTTTAAGAATACCTGAATCAGACAATATACTGGACAATACAGCAGTACATCCAGAATCCTATGAAGCTGCAGAGAAGCTATTGGAAAAGCTAGGTTGTAAAGATTCAGAGCCAAAAGCTTTATCAGAGTCACTTCATATGGTTAAACTGCTGGATATAGAAAAATTGTCTCTAGAAATAGGGGTAGGAGTGCCGACGCTTAGAGATATAATCAAGGAACTCCAAAAACCCGGCAGAGACCCTAGAGATGAAATGCCCAAGCCCATATTTCATACCGATGTGCTGGAAATGAAAGATCTGAGGCCAGGAATGATACTTACTGGTACAGTAAGAAATGTTATAGATTTTGGAGCCTTTGTGGATATAGGTGTTCATCAGGACGGATTGGTGCATATATCCGAACTGGCAGACAAATTTGTAAAGCACCCCATGGATGTAGTACAGGTAGGAGATATCGTGAAGGTTAAGGTACTGGATGTAGATATGGACAGAAACCGTATCAGCCTCAGTATGAAAGGATTAATGTAATCCAATAAAGCAAAATAAAAATACATATAGGGGGTTAAAGCATGATACTTATAAAAAACGGAAAAATACTTACAATGGCAGATAAGAATTATGAAAAGGGAAGTGTATTAATAGATAAGGGCAAGATAATAGATGTAGGAGAGGATGTTGAAGCACCAGCAGGTGCCATGGTAATAGATGCAGAGGGCAAAATAGTAATGCCGGGTATAATCGATGCTCACTGCCATCTGGGTATGTGGGAAGACTCCATAGGCTTTGAAGGTTCTGATGGCAACGAGATGACAGATCCTGTGACACCCCACCTCAGAGCCATAGATGCAATAAATCCTATGGATCGAACCTTTGAAGAAGCCAGGGAAGGAGGCATCACCACAGTATGTACCGGTCCTGGCAGTGCCAATGTAATAGGAGGCACCTTTACCATTATCAAGACCTATGGAAAAAGAATAGATAATATGATTGTCAGAGATCCTGCAGCTATGAAGATAGCTTTTGGTGAAAATCCTAAAACCGTATATAACGATAAGAAGCAGATGCCTTCTACCAGGATGGCTACGGCAGCCATATTGAGAGAGCAGTTGATTAAGGCTAAAGCTTATAAGGAAAAGCTGGAGAAGTCCAAGGAAGATCCTGACAAGAAGCCGGATTTTGATATGAAGATGGAGGCTTTGCTCAAGGTTATAAATAAAGAAATACCTTTGAAGGCCCATGCTCATAGAGCAGATGATGTATTTACTGCCATCAGGATTGCCAATGAGTTTGATGTGGATATAACATTGGAACACTGTACAGAGGGACATCTTATAGCAGATGAGCTGGCCAAAGAGGGTAAGCCAGTCATAAGCGGTCCTCATTTCACAGAAAGATCCAAGCCGGAATTAAAAAACAAGACCTATGAATCTCCTGTAGCTTTATGGAAGGCAGGGGTAAAATTCTGCATTATGACAGATCATCCTGTAATACCCATACAGCATCTGCCCATATGTGCCGGCCTTGTGGCAAAGGAGGGCTTGGATGAAATGGAAGCATTAAAAGCCATAACAATCTATCCGGCAGAAATACTGAAAATAGATGACAAAGTAGGCAGCATTGAGGTAGGCAAGGATGCAGATATAGTGATATTTGATGGACATCCCTTCAACACAACATCGAAGACGGAAGCTGTATTGATAAACGGTGAAGTAGTATATAGAAAATAAATATTGTTCAGGCTGTTGCGGAGTTTATTCCTGCAGCAGCTTTTTCTTTTGCAATCAGAAGGGAATAATATTAAAAGATGACATGGCCGGGTTGCATGGGAGGTGAAAAGCAATATGAAGAGATTAAAAAAATTCTTATTGCCCATATTATGTGTTGCTTTATTTGGAGAAATATATTTTTATCCCTTTAGAAGCAGTTTCAGATTTTCTGCAGGTATAATAGTCTTAAACTTGATAATACTTATTTCAGACCCTGTATCCGAATTCAAGCTTTCCCTATTATCCGGCATGGCAGTATTTCTACTTAGAAGTACAGTTGATGTATTTATTGAGAATAGCAGCTTTCAGTATATATATCAGCAAAACCTTCCCTCAGGCATATATTATGTGTTTTATGGAGCATTGGCTGTATTTCTCTCAATAAAGAAATATCAAGGGAAGATTCTCACGGGTATATTGCTTTTTTCGGCTATAGATTCACTGAGCAATATTGTTGAGGCTCTGATTCGCGATGGCCATGTTAGCTTCAGCATGGTTCAAATAATTATCATGGTGGGCTTGGTTAGAAGCATTACTGCATATATAATATATGTCCTCTACAAGAATCAGGAGCTTTTTATACAAAAGAGGGAGCATCAGAAGAGATACAGCCAGCTTAACCTTTTAGTCTCCGATATACAGGCTGAAATGTTTTATCTGAAAAAATCCATGGCTGATATAGAAAAGGTCATGGGCAAAAGCTATAAGCTCTATGAGAAGTATAAAGATGACAGGGAATTGCAGGAGGACACCTTGGACATTGCCCGGGAAGTCCATGAGATAAAAAAGGACTACAACAGGGTGCTGGGAGGATTTGAAAGCTTCCTGAAAAAATTTGAAACCAATGATTTGATGACTTTAGGAGACATGAAGAACATAATAGAGGAGAATACTAATAGATACTTGGATGCAAAAGAACTCAAAAATAGTATTTGCATAGAATTTGATTTTAGAGATAATTTTTCTCTTAAGAAATACTACAGTCTTTTTACTGTCTTAAATAATCTGATAGTTAATGCGTTGGATGCCTGTACTTCAAATGGGAGGATAAAAGTTACGCAGACAAGTGATAAAGAGCATATATATTTTCATGTGGAGGACAATGGTGAAGGTATAGATGAAGAAATAATTCCTTACATATACAATCCCGGCTTTACTACAAAATACTACAATGATACAGGCAAGGCTTCCACAGGTATAGGTCTTGCTCATGTGAAGAATATCGTAGAGGAGCTGGGAGGAAGTATAGAGGTAGAGTCAAAGCCTGGGCAGGGTACATTATTTACTGTATCTTTGCCTAAAAATTCATTGTTAGGGTGATTGTTTATGCAAAACACTTTTCTTATTATAGATGATGATATAAATATAAGGAAGATGCTTGTCCATATTATCTCTAAAAATGATTTAGGAAAAGTTGTAGCTGAGTTGGACAGCGGTCTGGATGCGGAGAAAGAGATACTTTTTTATAACCCGGATGTGGTCTTGATAGATTTGCTCCTGCCGGTGAAGGATGGTATAGAGATAATAGAAAATGTGAAAGCCGAAGGTTATAAAGGAAAATTCATTATGATTTCTCAGGTTGAAGATGAGCATATGATCTCTAAAGCCTATGAAAAGGGCATAGTGTTTTTTATTGGGAAGCCTATAAATTTGATGGAAGCGGTTAATGTAATCAAAGGGGTTTGCCACAGCATTGAGTTGGAAAGATCCGTTGAGCTGATAAAAAATGCAGTAGTAGGCATAGGCGGCAATACTAATATTACAAAGGACAAACCCAGCGTAAATGATGAGCTAAACAGGATTTTTACAGACATAGGTATCATCAGCGAGTCAGGAGTGAAAGATTTAATAAATCTCATAAAAAAAGTTATAGACTTTAAAAAACAATATGGAAACCAGCAGTATCAGCTTCAGGATTTTTACCGTAGGATAGCGGAAGAAGAACTTGGCATAAAAGATGCCTCTGTGGGATCAAAGGCCATAGAGCAGCGCATAAGAAGGACCATACTGAAAGCCTTGGAAAACATAGCGGCTTTAGGCTATGATGATTTTTACAGCAGTAAATTTGTAGAATACAGCACCATATTGTTTGATTTCAAGCAGGTAAAACAGGAAATGCGCTATTTAGAGAATTCAAAGGAGGAAAGAGGAAAAATCAATATCAGAAAGTTCATTGAAGGCGTAATAAGCAAGCTAAATATTTAGACAATTGAAGCCTATCATGCAAATATATGCTGATGAGTGAAAAATAAAAATCTTTTTTGTTACAATTTATAGTACTTTGTAGTATGATGTAATGCCTCCATATAATATGTTATGTAATCATGAATTATTATGGAGGTGTTATAATGACATTGAAACTAGATATGCTTCAAACCATTGCTTTGGCTGTGATTGTTTTATTATTGGGACAGGCATTAAGAAAGAGAATCGGATTTTTAGAGAAATATTGTATACCTGCACCGGTTATAGGAGGATTGATTTTTGCAGTATTAGCTTTGGTATTGAGGCAGGCGAATATTTTATCCTTTGAGATGGATGAAACATTAAAAAATGTATTTATGACCGCTTTCTTTACTACTGTAGGATTTACAGCAAGCTTTAAGC
Organism: Lutispora sp.; assembly: GCF_041687175.1. NCBI lineage: Bacteria > Bacillati > Bacillota > Clostridia > Lutisporales > Lutisporaceae > Lutispora > Lutispora sp. The sequence goes on along the minus strand of NZ_JAWLCK010000028.1, from coordinate 7,666 downwards.
TTTTGAAAAAGGGCGGTATAAAGGTCTTGATATTTCTAGGTGTCGCTACAGCATTGGTAGTGCTTCAAAACATTTTAGGTGTAAGTCTTGCCAAGGTTTTCGGTTTAAATCCGCTAATAGGACTTTCCACAGGCTCTGTACCCATGACAGGAGGCCATGGAACATCCGGTGCCTTTGCACCATTGTTTGAAGAAGCAGGAGCCATAGGAGCCACTACAGTAGCCATGGCATCTGCAACCTTTGGACTTATAATGGGAAGCATGATAGGGGGACCCATAGCCAAAAGGCTTATTGAGAAAAACTCTTTAACCAGCAGGAATAATAATCTGGAGATGACTTCTACTGCAGCTAAAGAGGAAACAAAAAAACTTGTACCACAAAACTTTATGTCTGCTACAGTTCAGATTATCCTTGCCATGGGTATTGGGACAGTGATTTCAGCTGTGTTAGAAAAAACAGGCATGACCTTCCCTTCTTATATAGGAGCCATGTTTGCAGCAGCAATCATGAGAAATATTTCTGACAGCACAAGTTTATTTGATGTTCGAATAGATGAGATAGATATTATAGGCAATATATCCTTATCCATATTTTTATCCATGGCTTTAATGACTTTGAAGCTTTGGGAACTTGCAGAATTAGCAGGACCTTTGGTAGTTATGCTTCTTGCCCAAACTTTATTGATGGCAGTATTTGCTTACTTCATAACCTTCAATCTTATGGGCAGAGATTATGAAGCTGCCGTTATAACTGGCGGACATTGTGGTTTTGGTATGGGTGCCACACCAAATGCTATTGCTAATATGGAGACTATATCAGCCAAATTTGGTGCTGCACCGGTAGCATTCTTCATACTGCCTTTGGTAGGAAGCTTGTTTATTGATTTCTTTAACACAGGTGTAATAACAACATTTATGAATTTTATATTGTAATCAATAATATAAATATTTTGTGTTAAAAACATATTGCATATTAAATAACAATGTATTAAAATATAGGTGAAAACAGAAAACTGATTATAATCTTCAGGGACGGGTGCAATTCCCTACCGGCGGTACAGCCCGCGAGCCGAAAGGCAGATCCGGTTAGATTCCGGAGCCGACAGTATAGTCTGGATGAGAGAAGATTTATTTTTATGAATAATTTTAAAAATAAGTCCCTGATTATATCAGGGATTTTGTTTTCCAAAATTATTTATAAAAATCGGAGGTTAGAAATGAAAAATTCTAAATTGCAATTAACAACAAAAATCGGGATTTTATCAGCATTGGCATTCCTTTTGTACTTAATCGAATTTCCCTTACCCTTGTTTCCTTCCTTCTTGAAGATTGATTTGGGCGACTTGCCTGCAATAATAGGTGCATTTGCATTAGGACCATGGGTCGGGGTGGCTATTGAGCTCGTTAAGAACATACTACATCTTATGATTCGCTCATCAACAGGAGGAATCGGGGAATTAGGGAATTTCCTTACAGGCTCAGCCTATGTATTGGTTGCAGGATATATATATGTTAGAAACAAGAGCAAAAAGACTGCTATAATGGGCTTGATAACAGGAACCATATTAATGTCACTGGCTATGTGCGTATTTAACTTCTTCATACTCATACCTGTTTTCACCAACAGTCCTATATCCATGGAAAACTTACCTCTTATACTGACAGCTATACTACCCTTTAACCTTATAAAAGGCGTGTTGTTATCAATCATCACATTGGTGCTCTACAAAAGCCTTTCGCCAATATTACATGCAAATATTTATAACCAAGTGGCAGATAAAAGAGCTAGATAGGTATACTTTTAGCGAAAAATGAAATATAATAATTTTAAATGAAGCTGATATCCGGAGCAAAACATTTTGCTCCGGTATTTGCATTGTGCTGGAGGTTGTTATGGTAAGACTATTTTCGAAAAGTGCAGAAGATACATATAGAATAGGTGAAAAACTAGGTAGACTTCTTTTCTCAGGAAGCATAGTCTGCCTCACTGGAGATCTGGGAGCTGGAAAAACAGCTTTCACCCAGGGAATAGGCAAAGGACTGGGAATTTCGGAGCATGTTGTAAGTCCTACTTATACAATAATCAATGAATATACTACCGGAAGGATACCTTTATATCATTTCGATGTTTATAGATTGGGAAGCTCCGATGAGATGTATGAGCTAGGCTGCGATGAGTATTTTTATGGAGACGGAGCTACAGTGTTGGAATGGGCGGATAATGTGGATGATGTGATACCTGATGAGAGGCTTTGGATAACCATAAGGAAGCTGGAAAACCCGGATGAAAGAGAAATAGTGTTCGAGGCCTCCGGTTCAGACTATGAGAAGCTATTGAAGGAGATGGAGAAGGATGAGGATATTAGCCATTGATACTTCTACTGCAGCTGCTTCTTCTGCCATCATAGAGGATGGAAGGCTGCTGTGTGAGTTTACTATAAACGATGGAAGAAAGCACTCGGAGAAATTGATGAACATTATAAATATAACATTGGAAAACAGCGGAATAGAGATAAGCCAGATAGATGCTTTTGCATGCTCTATAGGGCCCGGTTCCTTCACGGGGCTGAGGCTTGGGGCAGCAGCAGTGAAGGGTCTCGGCCAGGCCCTGGATAAACCTGTTATAGCTGTTCCTACTTTAGATGCATTGGCCTATAATATTTTTCCCTGTAAGAGTCTTGTTTGTCCCATGCTGGATGCCCAGAGGAAGATGGTGTATTCCGCATTGTACAGGATAGAAGATGATAAACTGATAAAACTGGAGGATTACAGAGCCATAGACATAGATATGCTTATTGACAGGCTTGAAAATTATGGCGAGGAAATAGTGATTTTGGGTGATGGAGTGCCTATGTTTGGAAATAAGCTGAAGGATGCCCTTACTAATGTAATCGAAGCATCACCTGGCACATTATATCCCAGGGCTTCTTCTGTGGCTATATTAGCAGAAGAACTGTACAAGGAAGGTAAAATTTTAAAGTATAATGAGCTGGAGCTTTATTATATAAGGAAATCCCAGGCGGAGGTAGAATACGAGAAAAAGCAGAAAATTGAAATAGCTCCCATGAAGGGAGAAGATATTAAGGCGGTATACGATGTGGAATGCAAGAGCTTTACAACTCCCTGGTCATTAGAATCCTTTACATCGGAAATATATAACAATAATATGGCAAGGTATCTGGTGGCCAAAATCGGCGATGAAGTTGTGGGCTATGGCGGAATGTGGATTGTGCTGGATGAAGGTCATATAACCAATATTGCTGTACATCCAGACCATAGAGGGAAGAAGATAGGGGATGAATTGGTAAAGGCGTTGATAAAACTGGCTAGAGATAATGATGTGAGAAGAATGACCCTGGAGGTCAGACCTTCCAATTGGACTGCTATAAATTTATATAGAAAATATGGCTTCAAGGAAGCTGGAGTGAGAAAGGGATACTACGAAGACACCGGAGAAGATGCAACAATAATGTGGTTAGAATTATAGGGGATTCCTTTTATGATGGTCTCTAGCCTCTAGTCGCTGGTCTCTAGTGTTAGGGTATTCCTTATGGGTCACTTTGTGAAGAACACGGATTGCCACGGAGGGTTACTTTTTTAACCACTATAAGATACTAAAGGAATACCCTAGCCTAAAAACTCGCGTCACACATCAAGCATCAAGACCCAAGAGGAATACAAAAATACTGGTGACTAGCGACCAGAGACCAGAGACCAGAGACTAACTTAAGAGGAATACCCAAAATTCATAGTTCTTAGCTCATAGATCAGACTTTTTGATAAAAAGGTACGTATATATTCCAGAACCGATTATAAAGGTGGGGTTAATTTGGATGGGGCAGATATAGAAATAATAAATAAATGCCTGGAAGGAGATGATTCTGCTTTTGAAGAGCTGGTGACCAGATACAAAAGGTTGATATTCAACACATCTTACAGGATGCTGGGCAGCTATGAAGAGGCAGAAGATGCATCCCAGGAAGCCTTCATACGGATGTACAGATCCCTTAAAAGGTATGACCCCCAATACAAATTCTCTACCTGGGCTGTTAGGATTACTAGTAATTATTGTCTTGATTTGCTTAGAAAGAGGAAGGGGGATACAGTTCCCATAGAAGAACAGTACAATTTAAAGGATGAAGGCTTAACTCCCGAAGAAGAGTATGTGCGGCATGAGAAGCAGCAAATGGTAATAAAAGCAGTAGACAGTTTACCACCAAAATATAAAGAACTTATAATACTCTTTCATAACAGAGGGTTATCTTATTCGGAAATAATGGAGGTTACAGGGGAATCACTGACCATTGTAAAAAATAGACTATATAGAGCTCGGCAAATGTTGAAGGATATATTGAAGGATATGGACAAGGAGGGTGAGAAGCTATGGAATGCAGCGAAATAAGCAATTTGATTATGAAGTATGTAGACGGTGATATCAGCGAAGTTGAGCGAAAGCTTTTGAACAAGCATAAACTTTCCTGCGAAAGATGCAATCAGGAATTTGAGATGATGACAGAAATGATAAAGTGCATAAATGAGCTGCCCGAGGTTTCTCCACCTTATGATTTTGAGGCTAAGGTTATGGGCAAAATAAGCAAGCAGAGGGTTCGAAGCAGCATGCTGAATATGCTCATAGGTGCTGTAGGTATGTTGGCATTTGCATATTATATGATTATTTTTGTTATATTGCCTTTCATTCAAGATGCAGGCATTGGGCAAATGCTGCTTGGCTACGGCCGTTTTGCCTTGGATCTTATTGGGAAATATATTATGAATATATTAGTTTACCTGCCAATTACCATAGATAATTTGCTTATATTAAGAAACATTATGATAAAAGATTATATGCATATTATGCTTTTCATTGCAGGTGCAGTCATGATCTTTAATCTAGGGCTTATAAGAATCATTAATCTCCAGCGGGAATAAGGGGGAGTCCAATTGAAAAAGAAATATATCCTGGTAGCCATATTGATTATGACGGTTTTTCTCACTGCTGCTTTTTCTGTAAGAGATGGAAATTCAGGTACATTTACTATGGGAGAAGAATTGAGAGTTAAAGAGGGAGAAGAAGTAAATGGAGATGCAGCTGTTATATTTGGAGATGCAATTATAGATGGCGTGGTAGACGGAGAGTTTGCCGTCATATTTGGGGACGCTGATGTTTCTGGTACAATTGATGGAAATTTAGCCGTTATATTTGGAGATGCAACTATCGATGGCAGAGTAGAAGGCAATGTAGCTGCCATATTTGGTGATATTATAGCAGGGAATAATGCAGTCATAGGGGGAAATGCTGCTGCGGTAGCAGGTCAAGTGAAAAAGTCCACTGGTTCTATTATTCAAGGCGAGATAGCTAGTGTCCATGGACCTTTCAGAGCCGACAGGGCAGACTTGGTACCTTTAATGGCCATCTCTTCTATTATTGGATTAGTAGTATTTTTCGGATTGTCCGCACTATTACTGGTATTGATCCCTGATAGAATGAATTTTATGGTAGAAAGCGCTCCAACGAAGATTTGGAGAAGATTTGGCATAGGTATTGCAGCTTACCTGATGTTTATACCTGCCATTATTGCTTTGGCTATAACCATAATAGGAATGCTATTGATTCCTATATTTATAGCAGGTTTTTTCCTCACTGCATTTATAGGTATGGCAGCTTTGAAGCTGACTATAGGAAGAAGGATAACCGGCAAACTGGAAGGAAGAGGAGCTCCTTATATCTATCTGTTGGTAGGTTCTATACTGGTGTTTGTATTGCCTTTCATACCTGTCCTGGGCTGGCTTGCGTATATTTTTGCAGCTTCAGTGGGGTTGGGACTTGTATTGGATACCAGGCTTGGAAAGCCGAAAGCAAGAGCCGTCTAGAAAAATTATTTATAAATTTGCTTTATATGTCCTAAGTAATGTGCTATAATATATAAATGTTGTTATATTATATGTTGCATTATAGGGGGAATAAAATTGCTGCTCCGTGAATTTGAAATAGACGGCCATATTATTCGTCTAAGTGAAATGGATGAAATATTCATTGCAGAGGTCGTTGATCCAGATGGTGGAAGACAATTTTATCATGAGTTTTCCAACTACGAGAACATAAAAGATGGCTTCAATCAGATAATAGAGGAAAATGAAGCTAAGAAAATTGATATAAAAAGAGTTTTAACTATTCTGGAAAATAGTAAATAATTTTAGCAGCAGGGGCAGGATAATATCCTGCCTTTTGTACATGCTAATGTATGGGAAAATGCGTGGCATATGGGAGAGATGAAACAGTGGAAAAAGATATCGTCATATTAGCTATAGAGAGTTCGTGTGATGAGACTTCAGCGGCTTTGGTGAGAAACGGAAGAGATGTGCTATCCAATATCATATCAAGCCAAATAAGTGTACATAAAAAGTTTGGCGGTGTGGTGCCGGAGGTGGCGTCAAGAAAGCATATAGAAAATATCAGCGATGTAATAGATACAGCCTTATCAGAAGCTGGATTGAAATTGGATGATATACAAGGTGTTGCTGTAACCTATGGACCAGGTTTGGTGGGAGCCTTGTTAATTGGATTGACTACAGCGAAGGCTTTGGCTTTTGCCAGAAAGTTGCCTCTTATTGGAGTCAATCATATAGAAGGACATATTTATGCAAACTTTATTCAACATAAGGATTTGGAGCCTCCTTTTGTATGCCTTGTAGCCTCAGGAGGCCATAGTCATATTGTAAATGTTGTGGATTATGGCAAGTATGAGATTATGGGCATGACCAGGGATGATGCAGCAGGAGAGGCTTTTGACAAGATAGCTAGAGCATTGGGTTTAGGATATCCTGGAGGACCTCAGATTGATAAGCTTGCCAGGGAAGGGAATGCTGATGCTATAGATTTTCCTAGAGCCTATTTGGAGGAAGGAAGCTTTGACTTCAGCTTCAGCGGTCTGAAATCAGCAGTGCTGAATTATCTGAACAGCCTTTCTATGAAGGGTATAAAACCGAATATTCCTGATGTGGCAGCAAGCTTTCAACAGGCGGTAGTAGATGTATTATCCGATAAGCTCATTGCAGCAGCAGAAGCGAAAAATTCACCTTATGCTGTGCTGGCAGGAGGTGTCGCTGCCAACAGCAAGCTGAGAGAAGAGCTGAGCGCTAAGGGAGCCAAGAAAGGTATTAAGGTGCTATACCCAGATCCAATACTCTGCACCGACAATGCGGCTATGATCGGAAGTGCAGGCTATTATAAACTGATACGTGGAGAAGTTTCCGAAATGAATCTCAACGCAGTTCCTAATCTGACTTTGTAAGAACTCAGATCTCAGAACTCAGAGCTCAGGATACGGGTATTCCTTTTGGGTGTTTTTGAACCACTAAAGGACACAAAAATTTCACTAAAGACACTAAGGCATTCATATATAGTTGTTGTAGCGGCATAAGCCAATCTAAGGGATATATAATATCGCATAAAATATTAACTCTGGTGACTCTAATGCTCATCTAAAAGAGAATTTTAACGGCGCAAAACGGGCATCCATGCCCTATGCTTCGCCAGTTGCGCCTAGCGCGACCTCCATGTCCTGGATGCCAGCCTAGGCATCCAGGACATGGAGGTCCTTTGGGTGCCGTTAGGCTTTTTGTGAGATCAAGCTATAGAACTACCAAAGCGAGCTCTTATATCTAAA
>NZ_JAWLCK010000027.1:0-28925 GCF_041687175.1 Lutispora sp. | reverse complement strand
TCATATGCTGATTATACTCTTACTGCTAAGAGCAACATGGAATCCTTCGTAGATTCCTTGGTTGCTCCTTTAAGCTTGCTTAATGCATTAGTCATTGCTGTTGGTATCAAAGAAAAAAGAAAAGTTGCTTCAACCTTTGGTAAACTTGAAGATATTTGGGAGAAGTATAAAGTGTATTCCTAAGACAAAATAATAATATAACTATTAATTTATTATCATAAATAGAAGGATTTCGGCAAAACATATAGAATATCTTAATAGAGTTAAAGTTATATTATGGAATTTAAAGCAGACCCACTGCTTTAAATAAAATATATGTTATTAGGAGGTCTATTTAAATATGGCACACCAAGATAATTTAAATCCGTTCTTAAACGCACAAAAACAGGTTAAAGAGGCGTGCGACAAACTAGGTCTAGAAGCAGATGTTTATGAAATTTTAAAACAGCCTTTGAAGGTTCTAGAAGTTGCTATTCCTGTAAAAATGGATGATGGTTCTGTAAAAGTTTTCATAGGTTACAGAGCACAGCATAATGATGCCGTTGGTCCTTTTAAAGGCGGTGTAAGATTCCATCCTAATGTAAATAGAGAAGAAGTAATGGCTTTATCTATTTGGATGACATTTAAATGCTGTGTAACAGGTATACCTTATGGCGGAGGTAAAGGTGGCGTAATAGTAGATCCTAACACTTTATCAAAAGGAGAATTAGAGAGACTATCAAGAGGTTATATTGACGCAATACACAAAATATTAGGCGAACAAGTAGATGTTCCTGCTCCTGATGTTGGTACTAACGGTCAAGTAATGGCTTGGATGGTTGATGAATATAACAAATTAGTAGGCAGAAGTGCCCTAGGAGTTATAACTGGAAAACCAGTAGAGTTCGGTGGTTCAAAGGGCAGAACAGCTGCTACAGGTTTTGGTGTTGCTGTTACAGCAAGAGAAGCAGCTAAAAAGTTAGGAATAGATTTTAATGGTGCAACTATAGCATTACAAGGAATTGGAAATGTTGGAAGCCATACAGGATATAACATGGAAAAACTTGGCGGTAAAGTAGTTGCTGTTTGTGAATGGAACGGCTCTGTTTACAAAGAAGATGGATTTGACATGCATGCATTAGTTGACTACATGAGGAAGAATAAGACCATTGTTGGATTCCCAGGCTCAAAAGAGATAACAAAAGACGAATTCTTCTCAATGCCTGTAGATATTTTAGTTCCCGCTGCATTAGAAAACGAAATAACCGGAGAAGTAGCAGAAAAAATTCAAGCTAAATTAGTATGTGAAGCAGCTAATGGACCTACTACTCCTGATGGAGACGAAGTTTTAAATAGAAGAGGCATACTGTTAACACCTGATATTTTAACTAACGCTGGTGGCGTAACAGTTTCGTACTTTGAATGGGTACAGAATCTATATGGGTACTACTGGACAGAAGAAGAAGTAGAAGAAAAAGAAGAAAGAGCAATGGTTGAAGCATTCAATGCTATATATAAGATTAAAGAAGAGTATAATGTTCCAATGAGAACTGCTGCATATATGCATTCTGTAAAGAAAATTGCAGCAGCAATGAAGATTAGAGGTTGGTACTAAAATAAACATATCATAGAAAAACCTGTTCACTGAACAGGTTTTTTTATGATATGTTTAAAACTATATATGACAAGAATAAAAGGCATTTTTTTAATAATACTTTGGTTATAGGATATTTTAATTATATGATATAATGTAAGCAATTTTATAAATAGGATGAGGTATTTTATGAAGTTTGATGTTGTTGTTATAGGCGGCGGACCTGCTGGAATGATGGCAGCAGGAGTAGCTGGTTCAAAAGGGAAAAAAGTTTTGCTTATAGAAAAAAATGATAAATTAGGCAAGAAACTATTCATTACAGGAAAAGGTAGATGTAACCTATCAAATTCTGCTGATAAAGAAGAATTTATTACACATATAACTCGAAACTCTAAGTTCTTATTCAGCGCCTTTAATAACTTTTTCAATGATGATTTAGTGGATTTTTTTAATAAATTAGGTTTGAAAACGAAAGTCGAAAGAGGTGGAAGAATTTTTCCATTATCTGATAAATCCAGTGATGTTATAAAAGCCTTGGAAAAGCACTTAAGAAATAATAATGTTGCGGTAAGGCTCGGTACTAAGATAAAATCAATTATTGCTGAGAAGGATGAAATCAAAGGCTTAGAACTTGAAGGTGGTTTTATATATTGTTCATCCGTTATTATTGCTACAGGAGGCTTATCTTATCCTCTAACAGGCTCAACAGGCGATGGCTATGAGTTTGCTAAAAAGCTTGGACACCAGATTACAGAATTAAGGCCATCTTTAGTACCATTAGTAGTTAAAGAAGAATTTATCAAGGATATCCAAGGTTTATCCTTAAGAAATGTATCCGTTAAAGCAATATGCGACAATAAAGTGCTTTTCGAGGATATTGGAGAGATGTTATTCACTCATTATGGTTTATCTGGGCCTTTGATTCTATCAGCTAGTTTCTATATCTCTGAAAAAATATATAAGAATAAACAGACATACATAATGATTGATTTGAAGCCTGGATTAACACACGAAGAGCTTGACAGGAGGCTTTTAAAGGATTTTGAACTATATAAAAATAAATATTATAAGAATTCATTAGATGATTTACTCCCCAAAAAGCTGATTCCAGTAATCATAAAACTTTCAGGCATACCAGAAGATAGGCAGGTTAATCAGATAACAAGGGAAGAAAGAAGGTTTATTGTAAATCTGCTTAAGGGCTTGTCATTTGAGATAATTGGTACAAGACCTATATCAGAAGCAATTGTTACATCCGGAGGTGTGAATATTAAAGAGGTTAACCCTAAAACCATGGAATCAAAAATTGTTAAGGGATTGTATTTTGCAGGAGAGATTTTGGATATAGACGCTTTTACAGGCGGATATAATTTGCAAATTGCATTTTCTACAGGTTATACAGCAGGCTTAAATTGTTGATTATAAACTGGAATTTTTGAGCATCATAATAAAGACATTAAATTCTTTTGGGGGATATATTATGAGCTCAAGATTGGATAAAAAGAAACTTCAATATATTCAGTGGTGGGAAAGCATAGGGAAAAAACTAAGAAAAGTCCTTACCCTATTATTGTCTCTAACTCTATTTATCCAGTCTATTATTGCTCTGGATTTAGATATTATACCTTTAAATTCTACTATAAAGCTTGAAGGAGAGGCAATTATTGAAAGTTATCACTATGAATCTAAAGGTGTGATAAGATTAAAAGCAGAAAACAATATGGATGTATCGAAAATTAAGATATACATAAACGGAGAATTGATAAAAAATGAGGGAACAGAAATTATAGATTTAAATGTGTACAATGATAATGTAATTGAAATTGATGGGACAGGTTTGAATAAAGAATTAAAAATAATGATATTAGATACTACGGAAAATGTAATTTTCCCCAAAACAGGCATGATGTATAATATAGTGGGTAATATAGTTACCATCGGGAGAGTGAAGCTTAAATAGGGGGTTGTTGTTTTGAAATATAAAGTTATTGCTATTGATGGTCCTGCAGGCGCAGGGAAAAGCACTGTTGCAAAAAGATTGTCTATAAAACTTGGTTATACGCATATCGATTCAGGGTCTTTATTTCGGGCTATAACATACATAGTTATTAAGTTAGGTATAGATATCAATGATGTTGAGGCTATTATCCATCATACAAAAAATTCAACAATAGATTTTATGAATAACAGCATCTATTTAAATGGTGTTGATATAAGCGCAGAAATAAGGGAGAATACTGTAAACACCAAAGTATCATATATAGCGATGATCCCTGAAATAAGGGATATTGTAGTCAACATACAACGTAAAATAGCAGCAAATAAAAATGTTGTTGTTGATGGAAGGGATATTGGGACAACGGTTTTTCCTAGGGCATTTATAAAGTTTTTCTTAACTGCTTCTATAGAGGAAAGAGCCAGAAGAAGATATAATGAACTTTTAGATAAAGAGAAATTTACTTTAGAAGAAATTAAAAAGCAAATTATTGAAAGAGATTATATAGATACCAATAGAGAAGCCTCCCCCTTAAGACAGGCTGAGGATGCTATTTTAATTGATACAAGCGGTAAAAATGTTGATGAAGTTGTATCAGAAATGTTATATTATATTTCTATAAAGGGGGAAGTGTAGAATTGTTTTATAATATAATTAAATTCATATTAAAACCGTTATTTAACTTATTATATAGTGTTAAAATTGAAGGATTAGACAATCTTCCACAAGATGATGGATATATAGTATGCGGAAATCATGCTAAAGCTATTGACCCTATTCTTATAGCAGCTAATCTGCCTAAAAAGGTTAATTTTATGGCTAAAAGTGAACTATTTTCTAATAGATTTTTTGGATATATATTAAGTAATTTAGGTGCTTATCCGGTTAAAAGAGGTCAAGCGGATTTAAAGAGCATAAAGATCTCGCTAAAACTCCTTCAAGAAAAACAAAATATTGGTATATTTCCTGAAGGAACAAGAAACAAAACTGGAGAACTAAAAGCTGAACCGGGCATCGCAATGCTGGCAATAAAATCAAAATGTCCTATTGTGCCTATATCAATTAACACTAACTATAAGTTCTTTAACAAGACAATAATAAGGGTGGGTAAAACAATATTTCTTGACAAGTATTTTGATTTAAAACTAAAAAACGAGGATTATACGAATATTAGTATAGATATTATGAAAACAATTAGAAATTATGGGTGATATTATGAAAATAATTTTGGATAAGAATGCAGGATTTTGTTTCGGTGTAAAAAATGCTGTAGCCCAAACATTAAAGACCATAGAAAATAACAAAGAAAAAAGAGTATTCACTTATGGACCATTAATCCATAATAAACAAGTTACAGAGGATTTAAGAAACAAAGGTGTAATAGAGATTGAGAGTCTTTTAGATGATATTGATAAGGATTCATTAATAATAATAAGATCTCATGGAGTGCCCAAAACGGTTCTAGAAGAAATGAACTCAAGAGGATTAAGTACTGTAAATTGCACATGCCCATTTGTTTCAAGAATTCATAAAATTGTTGAAGAGAAACATGCCAAGGGTTACAAAATAATAATCGCTGGTGATAAAAACCACCCTGAAGTTATTGGCATTAATGGATGGTGTAATAATGAAGCTGTCGTAATAGACGATGAAAAAATGGTGGACAAACTCTCTTATTATGATAAAATATGTTTAGTTGCACAAACAACATTTTCTAAAAATCTTTGGCATAGAATTAAAGAAAGGGTTAAAGATAAATTTAAAGATGTAGAAATTTACGATACTATATGCAGTGCTACAGAGAATAGACAAAAATCTGTAAGAGAATTAGCACAAAATGTTGACACAATGATAGTTATTGGTGGTTTCAATAGTTCAAATACTATAAAGCTATATGAAATCGCTAAACAGTTTTGTAATAATACCTACCATATAGAAACTGCCAAGGATTTGCCAAAAGAAAAGCTCATGAAGGCGGAAACAGTTGGAATAACAGCAGGAGCTTCAACGCCTGATTGGATTATTAAGGAGGTTATAAGAAAAATGCAAGACTTTAGTAACGAAAACATGATGGAGGAATATGAAAAAAGTTTTAAATCTCTTCATCCTGGTGAAACAGTAAAAGGTACTGTAATATCTTTAAATGATGAAGAGGTAATTGTAAATATAGGCTATAAGGCTGACGGAATAGTTAAAAAAGAAGATTTAACTTGGGATATGGATTTAAAAGTTTCTGAACTAGTGAAAATTGGTGATGAAATTGAAGTTAAGGTTGTTAGCATAAATGATGGAGAAGGCAATGTAGTATTATCTAAAAAGTTAGTAGATGCTGAGAAGAACTGGTATAAACTAGAATATGCCTTTAATGAAAAGACTTCTGTACCAGGTGTTATAAAAGAAATTGTAAAAGGTGGAGGTATTGTAGAGGTTTATGGAATAAGAACTTTTATGCCTGCATCCTTATTTGATTTAAAATACGTCAGTGATCTAGAGTCTTATAAAAATGACAAAATAAATGTTAAAATTATTGAGTTTGACAAAGATAATAAAAAAGTGATCGTTTCCAGGAAAGACTTCTTATTAGAGGAAAAAGAGAAAAAAGCAAATGAATTTTGGGCTAGTGCAGAAGTTGGACAAAAAATTGTGGGTGAGGTAAAAAGGATTACTGATTTTGGAGCTTTTGTTGATGTAGGTGGAGTAGATGGTTTAATCCATATTTCTGAATTATCATACTCAAGAATAGACCATCCATCAGAAGTTGTAAAACCTGGCGATAAAGTAGAAGCTGTAATACTTGCTCTAGATAAAGATAAAAACAAAATTTCATTGGGCTTAAAACAAACAATGCCGGAGCCCTGGTCTACAATAGAAGACAAATACAATGTAGGAGATATTATTGATGTTAAAGTTCTTAGATTTGCTCCCTTCGGTGCTTTTGTAGAGGTTGAGCCTGGAGTAGATGGGTTGATACACATTTCCCAAATATCAGATGAAAGAATAGCAAAACCGTCTGATGTGCTGACAATAAATCAAATTGTAAAAGCTAAAATTATTGATATAAATATTTCTGAAAAGAAATTAAGCCTAAGCATGAAAGAAGTAGAACAGTAAACATTTATAATATTGGATAAGTAAAAAATATGTCAATCTTGCTTTTAAGTTAAGATTGACATATTTTTTATAATTTTATTATTTTCATGTATTAATTTTAAAATATTGTAAATAATACTTAATGACCTCACAAAATACATTGAGACCCCCTTTACATTCTGTTTTCGTGATATGTTCACATATCACGACTTTTTTTTATGTAATTTTTGTGTTAGAATTGGGTCAAATGAAATAAAATTGCTTGCGAGGTGTCTTCTATGCTAATCGGGTATGAAGAATTTAAAGAAAAAATATTTAAATTAACAAATATAAATCTATCATGCTACAAAGAAAGACAAATGAAAAGAAGAATAGATTCATTGATCACAAGAAATAATTTTAATGACTATGATTCATATTATAATGCTTTATTAAAAGATACTCGTTTATTCAATGAGTTTATAAATTATTTAACAATTAATGTATCAGAATTTTACAGAAATCCTTCTCAGTGGGAGATTTTAGAAAAAGAAATAATACCCAATCTATTATCTAGAAAAAAGAATTTAAAAATATGGAGCGCTGCCTGTTCCACAGGAGAAGAACCTTATTCTCTGGTTATGTTACTAAACAAGTTTATGGATTTAAAAGATATAAAGGTCTATGCCACAGACATTGATGATGATGCCTTAAATAAGGCAAAAATAGGAGTTTATAGTGATAAGAGCTTAGCAAATCTCCCGAGTGAATTCATAAGCAAGTTTTTTATTAAAAATTCTACTACATATAATATAAAAGAAGAAGTAAAAAAATGTGTTGAGTTTAAAAAACACAACCTTTTGATGGACAAGTATCCAGGTGATTGTGATATTATAACATGCAGAAATGTATTAATCTACTTTACTGAAGAAGCAAAGAACAGCATCTATGTGAAATTTAGTAAATCACTAAGCCCTGAAGGAGTATTGTTTGTCGGAAGCACAGAACAAATAATTTCAGCACAAAAATATAACCTTGAGCCTATGAAAAATTTCTTTTATAAGCTGAAAAACAAGTAATAAAAAAACAGAGATTTCTCTCTGTTTTTTTCTTTTATGGTGCCTTGGGGCGGAATCGAACCACCGACACGAGGATTTTCAGTCCTCTGCTCTACCGACTGAGCTACCAAGGCATATATATGGTGGGCCTTCAGGGACTCGAACCCCGGACCAACCGGTTATGAGCCGGTTGCTCTAACCAACTGAGCTAAAGGCCCTTAGCAGCAACATTATTAATGTTACTACAATTTTAATTACATGTCAACATAATAATCATGGAATTAATTAATATTTTGTACCATTTTGATTATATATTATCGCTAGAATAAATATAATGTAATGATGTATCATATGGGAGTTGATATAATTGGTTAGTTGTTTAACACATATATATAAAGATTCAAATATGACTTTTCTTGAACAACTTGAAATTGAAAAAATACTAAAACAATATTCTTTAAATGTAATTAACATTCAAAAAATAAGAAGTGTCTACAAAATAAATACACCTAATGATTGTTATTGCCTAAAAAAAATAGGTAATGGGGAAAAGAGAGCAATAAAAAGTATAAATATTATGGAATACTTAAGGATGAAAGGTTTTAATAAAGTAGCTAAACCAATTCGCAGTATTTCAGGTGAAATGATTATTCAAAGGAAGAATTCTACCTACTATTTAACTAATTGGATCAATGCTGATGAAGTCAATTTTAATGTATCCGAACACATAATCGATAGTGTTACATTATTAGCAGAATTTCACAACAAAGCAAAAGGTTTTTATTCTAAAAAAATAAAAATTAAAAATAATATTGGGAAATTACCAAAAATATTTAGCGACAAACTAAATTCATTAAACAGTTTCAAAGATTACCTTAAAAACAAGGATAATAAAAATGATTTCGACAATTTATATTATAATAATGTTGACTATTACATAAATCAGGCTCAACAGGCTTTAAATATTTTGAGGAACTCTAACTACAACACACTTTGTGAAGAATATAAAAAGGAAATGTATTTATGTCATAATAGCTTTTACTATCAAAATATATTAAAAAGCGAAAGCAATGGTTATTACATAATAGATCTTGAGAGCTGTCTCTACGACATACCTGTCATTGACTTGGGAAAATTCATTAGAAGAATAATGTGGCGCAAAAGTTTTTTATGGGACTTTGACATGTGTAAAGCATTGATTTCTGAGTACGATAGTATTAGAAAAATCAGTGAAAAAGAATATAAAATCCTGCTGGCAATGCAGATATTTCCATATAAATTTTACAGACTTGGAAGAAAAAAGTATCAAAAAAAGAAAAAATGGAAGGAAGATAGGTACTATAGAAAACTAAATAAGATATTGAGATACCGAGAAGCCAAGGAAATTTTTATTGAAAAGTTCATAGAAAATTACTCTATCAAAACATAATGGTCGGGGCAACAGGATTTGAACCTGCGGCCTCTTGGTCCCGAACCAAGCGCGCTACCAAACTGCGCCATGCCCCGAAAATCTATTTTATATATTATACTTTAATTTAAGTAAAGTCAATAGATTATTCTTAGTGTTAAATTGTCATTACAAAGAAGGATATTTATTTATTTAGAAGAATATAGAATTTATAATGACAATGGAACTGCCAATATTTATTGTCAATTGGGGGTATTATATGAAACTAAGCTTTTTAGGTGGAGCGGAAATGGTAACAGGATCATGTCATCTATTGGAAACAAAAGAACATAAAATATTGATTGATTGTGGAATGTTTCAGGGCGATTCTGATTCTGGGGATCTTAATAGAAACCAATTTGATTTTGACCCGGCTGAAATTGATTTTCTTTTATTAACTCATGCACACATAGATCACAGTGGAAGAATACCTTTATTAGTGAAAAGAGGGTTTAAAGGAAAAATAATAACAACAAAAGCTACATCAGAGTTATGCTCAATAATGCTGCCAGATAGTGGCTATATACAAGAAATGGAAGTTGAGTGGATAAACAGAAAAAGACTACGTGCAGGGAAGCCGTTAATAGAACCGCTTTATACTATCGATGATGCTGAGAAGTCGCTTAAGTATTTTGAACCCATAAACTATGATGATATCGTAAAAATAACTGATGAAATAGAAGTCAGATATAAAGATGCAGGACATATATTAGGTTCAGCAATAATTGAAATATGGGTAAGAGAAGATAATGATAGGATTAAAATTGTTTTTTCAGGTGATTTAGGAAATAAAGATATTCCAATAATGAAAGATCCATCATATATTGATGAAGCTGATTATTTAATTTTGGAGACAACTTATGGCAACAAATTGCATAATACCATGGAGAATACTTTATTGTTTCTACTGGATATCATAACACATACAGTAGAAAACGGAGGAAATATTGTCATACCTTCCTTTGCCGTTGGACGCACACAAGAGATTTTATATATGCTGAATATGTTGAAGGAAAGTAAGTTTTCCAAAATAAAGGATATACCAGTATTTGTAGATAGCCCATTAGCAATTAATGCTACTAATATATTTAATAATAATCAGGATCTGTTTGATGATGAAACAAAAGAACTAATAAAAATGGGAGACCATCCTTTTGAGTTTCCAAACCTTATTTTTACTAAGACTGCAGAAGAATCAAAAGCAATTAATTTTCATGAAGGAAGCAGCATAATAGTATCTGCTAGTGGAATGTGTGATGCAGGACGAATTAAACATCACCTCAAACATAATCTCTGGCGTGGTAATTCCTGCGTAGTATTTGTAGGATATCAAGCAAAGGGCACATTAGGCAGAAGAATTCTGGAAGGTGAAAAAAAGGTAAAGATTTTTGGCGAAGAAATATACGTCAACTGTAAAATATATAACTTAAACGGTTTGTCTGGCCATGCTGACCAAAAAGGTCTTCTTGACTGGGTTTCTGCTTTTAGAAAGAAACCAGCAAAAATATTCTTAGTACATGGAGAAGAAGATTCACTGAATGAGTTTTCTAATTTATTAGAGCACAATTTTGATTCCCAGATAGAAATAGCTCGCATAGGCGAAACTGTAGAAATAGAATCTAGAATAGACTCCAGAACAATTGCACCTGGAAAGTCAAATATAGTGGATAGTATAGATGTTAATCTATTAGATGAGATGAACATGATACTAGATACACTAAAATTAGCAGTACTAAATAATGATAGTTCCATCGATAATGATAAGGCTTTTATTTTGGCAAAAAAAATGGAGAATATCCGCTCGGAGCTTGAATATATAAATAATATTATAAGTAATAGATAATTTTTTGGTACCCTTTTTAATATTATTAGATCATTTGAGAAAAATAAAATTAGAAAATATTTTTTGAAGGTGATCTTATGCTTAATAATTTTAAAAATGAAGAGCTGGTAAAGGTACAGGGGAAGCTTTTTCCTGTAGTAGGTGGAAGATTAAGACTCGCTCATGAGGATAATTCGAATCTTAGTATAGAAACGAAGGTCATATCATATGATGGGGAAGTAGCTATAATTCAGGCTATGGTAAAAACAGAAAAAGGATGCTTTAATGGCTTGGGTAATGCTTCTGTTAAAAGAGATAGAGTATTGTCAAATGCTATTCTTGAATTAGCCGAAACAAGAGCTATAGCAAGAGCTTTAAGGTTTGCTGGATATGGAGTAGAATATACAGGTTATGAAGAAGTAGAAAACCAAAATCAAAAAATTGATAATGAGTCTGCAACAAAAAATCAGCTTTTAGATATATTTTCTTTCGCTAAAGATATTAATATGTCAAATGAAGATTTGAAAGAGATAATAGTAAAAACAACTGGCAAAGAGTACACTAAGGATTTAACAAAAAAGGAAGCAAAGACTATACTGAACATACTTACTAAAATTAAAAATAGGGGTGATGATAATTTAGTTATGTAAATCTTCTCATTATTTAGGATTAGTTTTATGTTGTGTGAATAAAAATTCTATAGTATAATTAACTAAACAATACGGCAAAACCCTTGAAAATTCCGGCATAGATAGACATATTGATAGTTTGTGCAAATATTTGAACATCGGTTATGCTTTATTATTATTAAATTATATCCATGTTTGATTGATGCTTTAGTTTTAAATAAGCTTCCTATAATATGGAAGCTTATTTAAATAAATATATTATTAATAGGTGGTGAATATATGATAAAAATGACATCAGAAATGTTTTTACAGCATTTGGCTAATGGTATTTCCCTTGGTAGCCTTTATGCTCTTATTGCAATTGGTTATACAATGGTTTACGGAATTTTAAGATTAATAAATTTTGCTCATGGCGATATTTTTATGATGGCTACCTATTTTGCTTTTTTTGGGGTATTTTTTGGACTACCTTGGTATGTATCTTTTCCAATTACCATTATTCTTACAATTATATTAGGTATGACTGTTGAACTAGCAGCATACAGGAGCTTAAGAGATGCACCGAAAATCTCTATAATGATATCAGCTATCGGTGCATCATTTCTGATTGAAAATCTTGCAATAGTTATTTTTGGTGGAAGGCCTAAGGCTTTTCCTACTGAGGAATTGTTTACTAAAGTAGTGCATATAGGTAATGTTTCTGTTCAAAGACTAACTTTTATAATTCCTGTAGTGACAGCTATATTGCTAATAATACTACTATACCTAATCAATAAGACAAAAACTGGAATGGCTATGAGAGCCGTCTCTAAAGACCACGAAACAGCAAGACTTATGGGTGTTAATATTGATAGAACTATTTCAATTACATTCGGAATAGGTTCTGCATTGGCTGCCATAGGGGGTGTAATGTGGGGGTTAAAATTCCCGCAAATACAGCCATTAATGGGAGTTATGCCAGGTTTAAAATGTTTTATAGCAGCTGTAATTGGAGGAATCGGAAATACTACTGGAGCAGTTATCGGTGGATTTTTTCTCGGAGTCAGTGAGATTATGCTTGTAGCTTTGTTGCCTGGCTTAACCGGATACAGGGACGCTTTCGCATTTATTATTCTTATAATGGTACTCCTGTTTAAACCAACAGGTATAATGGGAGAAAAAATATCAGAGAAGGTGTAGTTTATGAAGAAAAGAGATTATTATCTTACTGTCATATCATTAATTTTGCTTGTGATATTCTTATACTTTGCTGACAGATATATGGATGCTTATATAGTTAGGATACTTAATCTTTGCGCAATATATACAGTATTAGGGCTAAGTATGAATCTTATCAATGGATTCACTGGACTTTTTTCATTAGGTCATGCTGGCTTTATGGCAATAGGGGCTTATACCACTGCTATATTGACCCTTTCTGTAAATGCAAAGGCTCAGAATTTCTTTTTAGAACCAATAGCTGCACCTTTGGCCAATGTTGTATTACCTTTTTTCCCTTCACTTCTTCTTGCAGGTATTCTAGCAGCACTTGCTGGTTTCTTAATAGGTGCTCCTGCGCTTAGGCTTAAAGGTGATTATTTGGCTATAGCTACTTTAGGTTTTGCGGAAATTATAAGAGTAATATTTACTAATACGCAAAATATAACTAACGGAGCTTTAGGCTTAAAGGGTATACCCGCATATACAAATCTATGGTGGAGCTATGGAATAGCCGCCTTTACTGTACTTTTTATGGTTTTGCTTATAAATAGCAGCTACGGTAGGGCATTTAAAGCTATTAGAGAAGATGAAATAGCTGCTGAAAGTATGGGAATTAATTTATTCAAGCATAAAGTAATGTCTTTTACCATAGGAGCTTTTTTTGCTGGAATAGGTGGAGGTCTTCTAGGCAACCTATTAGGAACTATTGACCCAGCCATGTTTAAATTTACATTGACATTTAATATATTACTTATTATTGTATTAGGTGGTATGGGTAGTATTACAGGTACAGTAATATCGGCTTTTGTAGTTACTATTTCTCAAGAAGCATTGCGATTCCTGGACCAGCCTATGGACTTAGGTTTCATTGTTATTCCTGGAGTGGCAGGCATGAGAATGGTTGTATTCTCAATATTGCTTATGCTGGTTGTACTTTTTTATAGACATGGTCTTATGGGTACCAACGAGTTTAGTTGGGACAGATTAATAAATATCTTATCATTCAAAAAACCTCTATTAAAAGGAGGTAAGAAATAATGGAAATGCTGAAAACTGATGGTATAACTATGCAATTTGGTGGCTTGACTGCTGTTAAAGATTTTAATTTAGTGTTAAATAAAGGTGAAATAGTAGCATTAATTGGTCCTAATGGTGCGGGAAAAACGACTGCCTTTAATATGATTACAGGAGTATACATTCCAACAAAGGGAAAGATATATTATAAGGGTAAAGATATAACTCAAATGGCTCCTCATAATATTACTAAACTTGGTATAGCCAGAACCTTTCAGAATATAAGATTATTTAAAGATTTAAGTGTATTAGATAATGTTTTAATTGCTAATCATCTGCACATTAAATCTAATTTATTTGAAGCTTTATTAAGACTACCGAAGTATAAGAATGAAGATAAAAAAATGTTGAAAAAGTCTTTAGATTTGCTGGAAATAGTCGGCTTACTTGATGTAAAAAATGAAAAATCAAGTTCTTTACCATATGGTATGCAGCGAAGGCTTGAAATAGCAAGGGCTCTAGCTACAAATCCTGAAGTACTTCTACTTGATGAGCCTGCTGCAGGTATGAATCCTAAGGAGACTGAAGACCTAACAAAGTTTATTAAGCAAATTAGAGATGACTTTGATTTAACAATTTTTATGATTGAACATCATATGCAGGTAGTAATGGGAATATCAGAAAGAATATATGTGTTTGATTATGGAATTACCATCGCTCATGGCAATCCTAATGAAATACAAAACAATCAAAGAGTCATTGAAGCATATTTGGGGGTGGATGACAATGCTTAAAATAGATAATTTAGTAGTTGCCTACGGTGGTATAGAAGCGTTAAAAGGTATTAGCCTTGAAGTCGAGGAAGGAAAAATAGTTACTTTAGTTGGTGCAAATGGAGCCGGCAAAAGTACAACCCTTAGAAGTATAACAGGTCTAGTAAAGCCTAAAAGTGGCAGTATAACTTACAACGGTGTGAATCTACTTAGTATGAAAACTCAAGATATTGTAAAACTAGGAATAACACTTGTTCCTGAGGGAAGAAGAATATTTCCAAATCTAACTGTGCTTGAGAACCTGAAATTAGGTGCTTATTTTAGAAAAGATGTGGACACTATTAAAAAAGATTTAGATTGGGTTTATAGCCTTTTCCCAATCCTTAAAGAAAGGAACTGGCAGATGGCCGGTACTTTATCAGGGGGAGAACAGCAAATGCTGGCAGTCGGAAGGGCATTGATGTCAAAGCCTAAATTGTTAATGATGGATGAACCATCTCTAGGATTGGCACCATTAATAGTAAAAGAAATATTCAATATTATAAAAGAAATCCATAATCAAGGTGTTACTATATTATTGATTGAACAGAATGCTAATGCAGCACTGCATATTGCTGATATAGGATATGTAATTGAGACAGGTATAATTAAACTTAAAGGAGAAGGTAAAGAACTTTTAAACAATGATGAAGTAAGAAAGGCTTATCTTGGTGAAAATGTTTCTAATTAAATAGAGGTAGATAATAAATGGCAAAGACAAAAGACATTCATATTCAACCAGAAGAACTGGCAAAGCAAAATGAAATTATTCAAAGAATATATCAAAACAATGAAACAGAGTACAATAGAACAGGCAGAGTAAAATACGCTCGAGTCATAACATACGGATGTCAACAAAACAATTCTGATTCAGAAAGATTAAAAGGAATGCTTAAGGCTATGGGCTATAAGCAAACCGAAGATAACAAAGAAGCAGATGTTATTTTGTTTAATACTTGCTGCGTCCGAGAAAATGCTGAGCTAAAATTATATGGAAATATTGGAGCGTTAAAGAATCTAAAAAAGGACAAACCTGAACTTATAATAGGAGTATGTGGCTGTATGATGCAACAAAAGCATGCTGTTGATATGATAAAGAAAAAATATAAGCATGTGGACTTAATTTTCGGAACTCATAATATTTATAAGTTTCCCGAAATATTTGAAAGGGCATTGCATGAGAAATATACTCTTATTGATGTTCTGGATTCTGATGGTGTTATTGTAGAGAATCTGCCTGTTGAAAGAGACGAAAAACATAAAGCATGGATTACTATTATGTATGGATGCAACAATTTCTGCTCTTACTGCATAGTTCCTTATGTGAGAGGCAGAGAGCGAAGTCGCAATCCTGAAGACATAATTGAGGAAATAAGCAGATTAGCCCAGGATGGTTGTAAAGAGGTAACCCTATTGGGACAAAATGTTAACTCCTATGGAAAAGATTTAGCAATTGATTTTGATTTTGCCGATCTTTTATATAAAGTTAATGAGGTAGATGGGATTGAGAGGATAAGATTTATGACTTCTCATCCCAAGGATATTTCTGATAAATTAATCCTGGCTATGAAAGAGTGTTCTAAAGTTTGCGAACATCTGCACCTTCCTTTTCAGGCAGGTAGTAATAAAATCTTAAAAGCAATGAACCGGGTATATACAAAAGAAGAATATCTTGAGAAAGTGGATAAAGTAAAAAAAGCTATACCCGGAATAGCTTTAACAACAGATATAATTGTTGGTTTTCCAGGTGAGACTGTAGAGGACTTTGAAGAAACTTTAGATATAGTAAGAAAAGTTAGATTCGATCAAGCTTTTACATTTATATATTCAAAACGAGAAGGTACACCTGCAGCTAAAATGGAAAATCAAATAGAGGATAAAGATAAGCATAAGAACTTTGATAGGCTAATTGAGATTCAAAATGAAATATCCAGAGATATAAATGAAAGCTATAGGGGAAAAATCTATGAAGTGCTAGTAGATGGCCCTAGTAAAACCAATGAAGATATATTAACCGGCAGAACTCGCACTGGCAAGATAGTCAATTTCAAAGGTGATGATGTAAGAATAGGAGATTTAGTCCATGTTAAAATAACTGATGTCCATTCATGGTCTTTAAATGGAGAAATGATAAATAACAAAAGTAACCAGAGTTAATCTCTGGTTTTTTTATATTGATATTTTTGTTATAATTGTAATAACGAGAAAGAGGTGAGGATATGTCCCAGTTGACACCAATGATGAAGCAATACATGGAGATAAAAGAACAACATAAGGATAAAATAGTTTTCTTTAGGTTAGGAGATTTCTATGAAATGTTTTTTGATGATGCAATAATTGCATCTAAAGTTTTAGAAATTACATTAACCGGAAGAGATTGCGGTATGGAAGAAAGAGCTCCTATGTGCGGCATACCTTATCATGCTGCCGATACATATATTAGCAAGTTGATTGAAAACAATTACAAAATTGCCATTTGTGAACAAGTTGAAGACCCTGCTTTAGCAAAAGGAATAGTAAAGAGGGAAGTTATCAGAATAATAACCCCTGGGACAATCACAAGCAGTGTTATGCTTGATGAGAAGATAAATAATTATTTAATGTCCGTTTATTTATCAAATAGCTATATTGGATTGTCCTATATTGATTTGTCTACAGGTGATTTCTCTTCAACTGCTATAGATAGTAGCCAATGGAATATCGCTATGGATGAAATAAACAGAGTAAATCCTTCTGAGATATTATTAAATACAGACAATAAAAATCTTGAAAGTAATAATAAAGCTATAACAATATTGGAAAAAAAATATTATGATTTGTCTGAATGTAGTGAGAGAATAAAAATTCAATTTAAAGTAGAATCTTTGGAAGGCCTAGGACTCAGTGAAGAAACATCAGTAAGGTCTGTAGGCTCTCTTTTGTTGTATTTGGATGAAACTCAGAAAAATTCCTTATCCAATATAAACAAAATAAAAGTATATAATGTTTCAAATTATATGATTCTGGATAATAATACTAGAAGAAACCTTGAATTATGTGAGACCATAAGGGACAGGAGCAAAAAAGGATCTTTGCTTTCAGTTTTAGATAAGACAAATACATCTATGGGGGCAAGGATGTTGAGACAGTGGATAGAAAAACCACTTCTATCTGTAGAAGATATTAATAACAGATTAGATGCTGTAGAAGAATTATATAGTGATTTTTTATTAAGAGAAGAACTGAAAGAGTATTTAAATTCAATATATGATCTAGAAAGATTAGGTAGCAGGATTGCACTAGGATCTGCAAATGCTAAAGACTTGATTTCTTTTAAGAACTCTTTGATAAATCTTCCTCATATTAAAAATGTTATTTCAAATTTTAATAGCCTTTTGCTTAATAAACTATATAGAGAATTTGATGAACTGGAAGATTTATATGATATAATTGATAAATCAATAAATGAAGAAGCGCCCTACAGCCTTAAAGAAGGTAACATTATAAAGGATAATTTCAACGAAGAAATTGATAAATATAGAATGGCATCTAAGAATGGCAAGCAATGGATCATTGAATTAGAACAAAAAGAAAAGCATAGAACCGGTATAAAGTCTTTAAAAATAGGATATAATAAAGTTTTTGGCTACTATATTGAAGTAACAAAATCTAATATAGATAGTATTCCGGAGAATTATATAAGGAAACAAACTTTATCAAATGCAGAAAGATATATTACGCCTGAATTAAAAGAATTAGAAGAGCAAGTTTTGCATGCGGATGAAAGGCTCATTGAACTCGAATATAATACTTTTTTGACCATAAGACAGGAAATTGCAAAACATATAGGAAGAATACAGGACACCGCTTACAGACTGGCAACCCTTGATTGCTTGTGTTCATTTGCTGAAGTATCACAGAGAAACAAGTATGTTAAACCAATAATAGGACATTTTGATGATATTGAGATTAAAGATGGGAGACATCCAGTGGTAGAATCAGAAAACATTAAGAACGGTTTTGTCCCTAATGATACATTATTGGATTGCAGAGATAATAGATTATTGATAATAACAGGTCCAAATATGGCAGGTAAATCTACATATATGAGACAGATTGCTCTTATTGTACTTATGGCTCAGATTGGATGCTTTGTCCCTGCAAGCTATGCTAAAATTGGCATTGCGGACAGAATATTTACCCGTGTAGGAGCCTCTGATGATCTTGCTTCCGGTCAAAGCACATTCATGGTTGAAATGACTGAACTTGCTAATATAATAAATAGTGCCACTGACAAAAGCTTGGTTATTTTAGATGAGATCGGAAGGGGTACTAGCACCTTTGATGGTCTTAGTATAGCTTGGGCAAGCGTTGAATATATATCCGATAAAGCTAAATTGGGATGTAAAACACTATTTGCTACTCACTATCATGAGTTAACCGAGCTTGAAGACAAACTGTCCGGTGTGAAAAACTATTATATAGCTGTAGAAGAAAAAGGTAGGGATATTATCTTTCTCAGAAAAATAAGGAGAGGAAGCATTAGCGGCAGCTATGGTATCCATGTGGCAAGGCTGGCTGGTGTTCCAGAAGAAATATTAGAAAGAGCTTATGAAATATTAGATATTCTTGATAGTTCAGATAAAAATAATAAGATCACTACAACTGAAAAGCAAAAAAACAAAAAAGATAAGCAAGAGGCATATAACCTTTTTAATTATGTTATCTATGAATTAGCAGAAGAGATTAAAAATATTGATATAAACAATATTACACCTATTCAAGCTCTTAATAAAATAAGTATGCTAAAGGACAAAGTTAAATCATATTACGATTAATGTATAAGCAATGGAGGATTCTATGGGTAGAATAGTTCGCTTAGACGAAGATACTATAAATAAAATAGCCGCGGGGGAAGTTATAGACAGGCCTGCATCGGTAGTAAAAGAATTAGTTGAGAATTCTATCGATGCAAAGGCTACCTCTATTACTATAGATATAAAAGACGGAGGTAAATCTCTTATTTCTGTTATGGATAACGGACATGGGATCTTGAGAGATGACCTTCCTTATTTGTTTGAAAGGCATGCTACAAGTAAAATTAAAACCATTGAAGACTTATTGAGAGTTAGAACTCTAGGCTTCAGAGGAGAAGCAATGTCAAGTATTGTAGCTGTATCAGATGTTGAACTGGAAAGTCAATCTGACAATGATATACTTGGCAGCAGAGTTATTATAAAATCAGGCAAGATATTTGATAGTAAAGAAATAAGCACATCGACAGGTACAATTGTTAAAGTTAAAAATATATTCTATAATACACCGGCACGCTTAAAATTCTTGAAAAGTGATAGAACAGAATTGAACTATATCACTGATACAGTAGAAAAAATAGCACTATCAAATACTCATATTTCAATAAAGTATGTAGTAGATGATAAGGTCATATTCCATACACCTGGTAATGGCGATCTTCTTTCTGTGATACATTGCCTATTTGGAGCAAAAACCGCTAAAATGATGCTTCCAGTAAGCTTCGCTAACGAGCTTCTTTCAATAGAAGGATTTACTTCAAAACCGGAGCTTTCAAAGGGTAATTCTACATATATTATTTTTTCTGTAAATAACAGAATAGTAAAAAACAATATATTGAAGGAAGCTGTTAAAGCTGCATACAAAACTCTTTTAATGAATAATAGGTATCCTGTTTCTATACTGAATGTAAATATTGATCCTGAAAGGATAGATGTAAATGTCCATCCAACTAAGGCTGAAATTAAATTCTCTGACAGCAGGAGTATTTTTAATTTAATCTATTATGCTATAAATCAAGTACTGAATAAAAGTGATATACAGTATACTGAAAGTTTTAAAGATGATGATAAACCTGTAATGAAAGAAACTTTATTTGAAAACACTAACTTTACCAGCAAAAATGTCTACAACCCAACTAAAAATGATTTTTCATTTAACAAATGGAATAACAACAGTTACAAAAATGAGACTGTTTATGAAGGTGTTAAAGATAGTAAGCCTGATGAGATTATCACTAAAGTAGAGAATTCAATAATAAATTTTCATAATGGTCATATAGCCGGACAATTGTTCAATACTTATATCATATATGAGACTGGTGATAGCTTCATGATCATTGATCAGCACGCTGCTCATGAAAGGGTGTTATACGAAGAATTGATGGAAAAGGCAAAGCATAGAAATATAGAGCAGCAACCCTTATTGATGCCGATTATAATTGAGCTCACTCCTAAAGAAAGGAACATGATAGAAGAGTATAAGGATGTACTGATCAATTTAGGTTATGAGTTTGATTTTTTCGGAGAAAATTCTATTGCCATTCGGCAAGTACCAATAATAAGAGGCGAACCAGCTTCTGGTTATATGATATCAGAACTATTGGATACCATCGACAGCCAAAAAGGAGATCTGCCTTCGATTTATGAAAGAGCCATAACTCAAATTGCTTGCAAAAGTGCTGTCAAAGCTGGAAATAATCTGACAGATAAAGAAATAGAAGAGCTTATTAGTAGGTTATTTAGTGCAAAATTGCCTTTTACATGTCCTCATGGACGTCCTACTATAATAACTATGGATAAAACTGAACTAGAAAAAAAATTTAAAAGGATAATATAAGGTGATGAGTTTGAAGCAGAAATTATGCATAATCGCTGGACCTACAGCTGTTGGAAAAACGAATATTTCTATATTGGTTGCTCAAAAATTATGTGGTGAGATAATATCTGCTGATTCAGCACAAGTTTATAAATATATGGATATTGGTACCGCAAAAATAACAAATGATGAAATGAAAGGCATTAAGCACTATATGATTAATGAAGTTTTTCCTGATGAGAACTTTAGCGCTGCAATATTTAAAGAAAAAGCAGAAAGGTATATTGAAGACATAAGTTTAAGGGGGAAGCTGCCTATAATTGTAGGTGGAACAGGTCTTTATATTAATTCATTATTAAACAATCTAGAATTTACCGATTCCATTATTGATATAGATTTCCGCAATGAAATGAGGCAACTTGCCTCTGAAAAGGGTAATGAATATATACACCAGATGTTAAAAAATGTTGATGAATACTCCTATGCAAAACTCCATCCCAATGATTTAAAGAGAGTCATTAGAGCCCTTGAGGTATATAGACATACAGGAAAACCTATATCATATTTCCAAATGCTGTCAAAGCAGCAACCCTGCAGATATGAATATGCCTATATATGCCTTAGCATGAATAGAAGCAGACTATATGATAGAATAGAAATAAGAGTTGATAATATGATAAAAAATGGCTTGATTGAAGAAGTTAAAAAACTAATAGAGTTGGGTTATAAAAAAGAACATACGGCTCTACAGGCATTAGGTTATAAAGAAATAATAGATTATTTACAAGGAAATTATAGCCTAGAGGAAGCAATAGAAACTCTTAAAAAGAATACAAGACATTATGCTAAAAGGCAGCTTACTTGGTTTAGAAATGACGAAAGAACCTTTTGGATAAATGCAGATAATTATTTTAGTTTAAGCGCCATGGCGGAAAATATAATAAGATATGCAGCAGGAAAAATTAGTTTAATATAGAATAAATATGAGTTATTATTATAATAATATATATGTCAAAGGAAAAATTTTCTTTTTACATATAGTTTTGTGAGAAAATAATATATTTTTGGAGGGGTTAATATGAACAGAGTATCAATAAACTTACAGGATGTTTTTTTAAACCAGGTTAGAAAGGAGCATACTCCTATTATTATTTATCTAGTTAACGGCTTTCAATTGAAAGGAGTAGTTAGAGGATTTGATAATTACACAATAATACTAGATGGAGATGGAAAACAACAGTTAGTATATAAGCATGCAGTATCAACTTTAATACCCCAAAGGCCCGTAAACTTTACTTTTTCTGATAAAAACACTGAAAATAGTAATAAACAAGTGTAAGGTGGAAAAATGCATAATAAAACAAAAGAATATTTACAAAACACCCTCGGACTTAATAGTAAAATAATAACACTGGCCGAGGAATGTGAAAAAGATATAAAAGATCAATTTTATATTATTGAAGAAGTTAGGGAATATAATCAATACAAAGTATTAAAGAGCATGCAAAACAACAGATTGAGCGATATACATTTCAATTATTCTACTGGATATGGTTATGGAGATATTGGAAGAGATACATTAGATAAAGTTTATTCTGATATTTTTCATAGTGAAGATGCACTGGTAAGACCCAATATAGTATCAGGTACTCACGCTTTATCACTTTGTCTATTCGGTATACTAAGACCAGGAGATGAATTGCTTGCTATTACAGGAAAACCTTATGATACATTAGATAATATTATAGGTATTGATAATAACTGTCAAGGTTCACTGAGGGACTTTAATATCACATATAAACAGGTAGATTTATTAGAAGATGGTAGTTTCGACTTTGACAGTATAAAGAATTCAATTAATGAAAAGACAAGGTTAGTATTGATTCAGAGATCTACTGGTTATTCATGGAGAAAATCATTGAGTCTAAAGGAAATTGAAGAAGGCATTAAATTTATTAAGAGTATAAATTCAGAAGTATGCTGCATGGTTGATAACTGCTATGGTGAGTTCATGGACTTCTATGAGCCTACAGAAAAAGGTGCAGATATAATGGCTGGATCCTTGATAAAGAATCCTGGAGGTAGTATAGCACCTACAGGTGGCTATGTTGCTGGTAAAAGCAAGTATGTGGAAATGGCTGCAGATAGATTAGTAGCTCCCGGTATTGGAAAAGAAACAGGAGCCACTTTAGGAATAACTCGACTACTATTTCAAGGTTTATTTCTAGCACCTCATATTGTCTCAGAGGCAGTAAAAGGAGCAGTATTCTGCTCTAGAATATTTTCAAAGCTTGGTTATGAAGTTAACCCAAGTTTTGATGCCTCTAGAAGTGATATAATTCAAGCTGTTAAATTTAAAAATGAAGAAGCATTAATAGCATTTTGCAGGGGTATACAATTGGGATCACCGGTTGACTCCTTTGTATCTCCCGAGCCTTGGGACATGCCAGGGTACAATGACAAAGTAATAATGGCTGCTGGAGCTTTTGTTCAAGGATCTTCAATAGAATTAAGTGCAGACGCACCTATAAGACCTCCTTATATAGCATATTTACAAGGTGGAATAACATACGATCACGCAAAAATAGGAATTCTTTATGCCATTCAAGAAATGTTGGAAGAAAAACTTATAACTATATAATTTAAAATTAATAATTCATAAAAAAGTATAAATATCACTTAACTTTTCGTAATGAATTTGAATAAAAGCTTCCTTGGTTATAAAATGTTTCCAATGGGAGCTTTTCTTATTTACAACATTTTTTTTTGGTGGTATAATAAAAAAATTAAATTACGGGAGGTGCTTTTATAGGTGAATTGTCTGTCCAAAGTATTAAAAGAGGAACTGTTATTTGTAGTTAAGCCATATGAACAAAGTAGAAATGAACTTGTTCAATTGATAAAAAGCCACCCTGAGATTAAATTCATATCTTTGATGGGTATTGATTTATCGGGTAATGATACAGATGTAAAAATCCCTATTACAAATTTCTTAAACAATGTTGATGAATTCTTGAGTGGAGGCGTTCAAACTGATGGTTCCAGCGTTGTTCTACCTGGAATTGCTACACTTAGTAACGGAAAGGTAGACATTGTAGCAGATTTAGACTCTAACTGGTTTGTAGATTATAATTTTGAACATATCGATAGTGCTATAGATAAACCTGTAGGCACATTACGAATACCATCATTTTTATACCACAACGAAAAGGCAGTTGATTCAAGATCTGTTCTTAAAAGAGCTATCAGCTCATTCTGCAATTCTTTGCTACAATTAATAAAAAACAATCCAACTTTACTAGAAGGTACAAGCATAAAATTAGAGCAAATAGATAAAATAGTGCTTACATCAGCTACTGAATTAGAATTTTGGGTGAAAACTCCTAATGATGATGCAGATGTGGAAGCATTATCAGCATCCCAGGTTCTACAGGAGCAATATTGGAAAAGAACAAAGGGTTCTGTCAGGACAGCTATGGAACAGTCTTTATTACTGATGGATAGATATGAGCTATCTCCGGAAATGGGACATAAAGAAGTTGGAGGAGTCAAGGCTAAATTAGATGACTCTGGAAACTTGACTCATATAATGGAACAGCTTGAAATAGATTGGAAATACTCATCATCGCTTCAAGCTGCTGACAATGATCTTCTTGTTAGGACGATTATAAAAGAAGTGTTCAGGAAAAACAGTTTGGAAGTAACTTTTCAAGCCAAACCTATTGAGGGAGTAGCGGGCAATGGTAAGCATGTGCACATTGGAGTTGCTGCAAAACTAAAAGATGGATCCACAGTTAATCTGTTCTCTCCAGAAGATATGAGGTACAGCTTTTTAAATAAAATTGGTTATGGAGCTCTTATGGGCTTACTTCACAACTATGAAGTTATTAATCCGCTTATATCACCTACTATAGATTCATTAAACAGATTAAAGCCAGGCTTTGAAGCACCTGTTTGTATAGTAGCTTCTTTAGGACATAATATAAATATTCCTTCAAGGAACAGAACAGTTTTGATTGGACTCATTAGAGACATGGCAAACCCACTTGCTACAAGATTTGAAATTAGATCACCTAACCCTATGACTAATTCATATCTGACTATAGCAGCAGCATATCAGGCTATGCTTGACGGAATTGTGGCTGTGGCAGGGGCAAATATTTCAATAGATGAACTTCATAATAATTTGATTAAGCCTAAAGGCCAAGAAAAGTTCTATCTAGACAGAAATAGAGAATATGTCAGCGAAAAAAATATATATGATGAATATTCAGTTGAAGAGAGAGAAGAGCTTTTCGGTATTCATCCGTCAACGGTATACGAAAACATGATTAGCTTTAGTAAATATCCCGAAAAAACAAAAGTGCTCTTAAATAATAATGTCATGACCGAACCAATAATAAATAGCTTCGTTTCAGCTTCTTATACAAGATGGATAACAGAACTACTAAACAGATATATACCAGAAAGCATTGAACTTGTGAGGAATTGCAAACAAATTCACAATATAAATGAAGCTACGGATATGGATATTTGTCATTGGAATAAAATAAACAATTTAAGACATTACTTAGTAAAAGATACAATGAATGAAAAATCTCTTATCAGCAGAATAAAAGTGGCGGCAATAAATAAAGATGTTGAAGAGCTATCACACTTACAAATACTATTGAATAGAAAAATAACAGAACTTAAAGATGAATATAGTGCATACAGGAAAAATCTTATAGATATAGGATAATTGATGGGTTATATGTATTTAAATAAAATAGAGGCTAAGCCTCTATTTTATTTTTCTTAAAACTCCCGTTACTTTTCCTATTATAGACAAATTTTTGGTTATAATCGGTTCATAAATAGGATTTTCTGGTTGCAATCTGAAATGATCCTTTTCTTTATAGAATCTTTTTACTGTGGCTTCATCGTCTATAAGTGCAACTACTATGTCTCCGTTATTAGCATGGGGTTGCTTCAATACTATTACATAATCTCCATCTAAAATACCTGCATTTATCATACTGTCACCTTTTACTACCAGGATGAAAGATATATCATTGCCTACAAAATCCACAGGTATGGGAAATGTATCTTCAATATTTTCTTGAGCTAATATTGGCTGCCCTGCAGTTACCTTACCAACTATAGGCAAATCAACCATTTCTTTTTTAGGAAAAAGGTAACTGTTAGAATCCAATACCTCTATAGCTCTTGGTTTGGTAGCATCACGCCTGATGAAGCCCTTTTTTTCAAGCCTCTCTAAATGGCCATGAACAGTTGATGTAGATCTAAGGTTAACCGCCTCACATATTTCTCTAACTGAGGGAGGATAACCCTTAGTAGCTAATTCTTTTTTTATAAAATCCAACACTTCGATCTGCTTTCTGCTTAGACCATCTATATTCATAACTATTCACAACCTTTATATAGTATATATAAGTTAATTTCCTCATTATTTCGTTTCCTAATTCGATTATAGCAAAATATAATAAAAAAATCAAACAAATGTTCGTAAATATATTGACATCGTACATATGTTCGGTTATTCTATATATAGAACATATGTTCTTTTAGGGAGGGTTTAAAATGTATAATAAACAGCATAAGAAATATAGGATTATTAACAAGTTTAGATTTTATCTATTTGTAACATCTTTATTGATATTTATGTTTATAGTTTTTTACAGCTTTAAAGCTGATGCAGAAGGGTTATCTAAAGTAGAAGTAGAGGCTGTATACATAGAAACAGGCGACACATTATGGTCTATATCCGAAAAATTTGCAGGCAATAAAATGGATATAAGAAAGCACGTAGATAAAATAATAGAATATAATAACCTGAAATCATCGACTATAAAACCAGGACAACTTATTTATGTTCCAGTTTATAATCAGTAGCTGATTTATCAATATATATGGATCGTTTATATAACAAGTAAACTTCTTATATATGTCATTAGAAGAGAGTGTAATATAAGTTTACTGTATGTTGATTCTGTGATATATTAATTAATATACATGGTGCTGGATAAACTAATTTTAAATGAGGGAAGTGTTTTAACTGTCTGCCATAAATAAAGAATGTGTGTTATATGATAGATACTGCATAGAATGCGGAGAATGCAACTTATGCGATTTGGATAACAGCAAGATATGCGACAATTGTTGCAAATGCATAGAAGAAGATGCAGATTATATAGGAATCGATATAGATGATATAATAATGGAAGAAGAACAGGACGAATCTGTAGAAGAAGATATAGAGGAT
The DNA here is from genome assembly GCF_041687175.1 of Lutispora sp. NCBI lineage: Bacteria > Bacillati > Bacillota > Clostridia > Lutisporales > Lutisporaceae > Lutispora > Lutispora sp. The sequence continues at coordinate 1,431 of NZ_JAWLCK010000027.1, read as the reverse complement.
TTAATTAGTAATTGGAAATACGATAAACCCTATAGTGTAGATTTGAACAGGAGAAAGAGATAGAAGAGTTAATTTACATAAGAATTCTTATGTAAATTAACTCTTCTATTGATGTTCTTTAGATAATGGATTTGATCTCATGGCTTGTCTTAGTCTCTCATCATCTATATGGGTGTATATTTGAGTAGTAGCCACACTTTCATGACCAAGTATCTGCTGTAATGCTCTAATGTCTACATTGCCATATTTGTACATAAGGGTAGCAGCAGTATGTCTAAGCTTATGTGTTGAGTATTTATTTTCATCCAATCCAGCTTTTTTAATTGTTTTCTTTACAATCTCTTGAACCATCCTGGTACTAATTCTCTCTTTAAATCTACTTATAAATAAAGCTTTCTTATCCTTTTCCTTGACTTCTTCGGTAACCCTTATCTTCAAATAATCTTTAAGAGCATTTATACAAGCATCATTCAGATAAACCGTGCGTTCTTTATTGCCTTTACCTATAACCCTAAGTGTATCTCCATTTATATTGTCCAGATCAATGTTAACTAGCTCAGATAATCTTAATCCGCAATTAAGAAATAGCATTATAATAGCATAATCTCTTTCCTTATATTTACCATCAACAGCATTTAAAAGAGCTTTGCTTTCATCTAATGATAAATAAATTGGTTGGCGACTGTTAATCTTTGGAGGTTCAAGCTCTAAAGCCGGATTATTATCGATTACTTTCGCCTTAGTATGCAAATATTTAAAAAAAGACCTTAAACACGCCACTTTTCTGGCACGGGCATAGTTTAGATTATTTCTTTCATTGGCTGCATAGGAGATAAAAGAATAGAGGTCGTTTAAGCCAATTGTCCTTACAAAATAATCATCAATATCACTTATGGTAATATCTTGCAAATCTGTTTCTTCAGGCACAATGTTTCTTCTGATTTTCATATACTTAAAGAATAGGGTTAAGTCATAGTTATAACCTTGAATAGTTTTCTTAGATTTTCCGCGGATTGTTTCCATGTATTCTAAAAAGTCCTTTACAATATATGGAATATTCTCCATCTTCCCACCTCTCTTTTTTGTTCAATTGCGCGAAATGTGTATTTAGTGCAATTATATTATTCTACATAAAGAGAGGGTTTTCCTGCTTCTTACTAAAGATTTTTAATTTATATTATTAATGCAATCGATTAATCGATTAAATGAATTTTTGAATCAAAATTATTTGAATGGCTAATTTATTTAAAGCATCATAACCCCAATTCTAATTTTTAATAAAATATTTTATTGCAAAGATTTCAATATAATTGATATAACTTCAATTAACTGCTATGTCAATAACTTTTGAAAATGTCACCCTAAAATAGAGTTAATTATCGCTTGAAAATGTCACTTTTATAGGAGAAAAAATTTTAAGAAACCCGATTG
>NZ_JAWLCK010000026.1:0-29225 GCF_041687175.1 Lutispora sp. | reverse complement strand
AATGACAATCAAGCTAATAACTCCAATAGCTATAGAAGAAGGATTAAGATTCGCTATAAGAGAAGGCGGAAGAACAGTAGGAGCAGGTGCTGTTGCATCAATAATAGAATAATTAAATCGGGGACATTACGTAGCAAGGGATACACGCCTGGAAGCGGCGTGTCCCCCCGTAATGTTTTCTGAGATTAAAGATTCTAGAGTTCAGTTTAAACTGGGCTCTAGAACTATGTTATTCATTTGTAAAAAAAGTGATGAAAAACTAATAAAAATTGTTGTCAAAGCAACAAAAATAGTTTAAAATAAAATAGTTGTCAATACAAGCATGCGATGAGGCAAGAGGTTGCAAGATTGCCTTGGTAAATTCTTGCTGAGTAGTGTCTGAATCTAGAATTTGGGCGACTCTACTGACTGTGTACTTTCTGGGGTACACTAAATAAAAAAATATAACACACCCGGATTAGTGTACAGCAGTAAGCGGTTGTACGTGAGTAAAATAGCGCGTGCGATGAAAAGGAGGGAAATAAAATGGCAAAACAAAAAATCAGAATCAGATTAAAGGCATTTGATCACAATCTAATCGATCAATCAGCTCAAAAGATTGTTGAAACTGCTAAAAGAACAGGTGCGAAGGTTTCGGGTCCAGTACCCCTTCCAACTCAAAAAGAAATTATTACTATATTGAGAGCTGTTCATAAATATAAGGATTCAAGAGAGCAGTTTGAGATGAGAACTCATAAGAGATTGATTGATATACTAAGCCCTACACCCAAAACTGTAGATGCATTGATGAGATTGGATCTACCTGCCGGTGTAGATATAGAAATAAAGCTTTAAAAAGCATTTGAGAACAATGATTATGATTTAGTATGACCGAAAAATTCGGTCCTCTGTAAATTATGGAGGTGTAATGATGAAGAAAGCAATATTAGGTAAAAAAGTTGGGATGACGCAGATTTTCAATAAAGAAGGTGTAGCCATTCCCGTAACAGTTATTGAAGCAGGACCTAATGTAGTGGTTCAAAAGAAAACAGTTGAAAACGATGGATATGCGTCAATACAGGTAGGCTATGAAGATAAGGATGAAAAGAAACTCAATAAGCCTATGAAAGGTCACTTTGCAAAAGCAAAAGTTGCAACAAAGAGGTATTTAAGAGAGTTCAGAGTTGAAAATGCGGAATCCTTTGAAATAGGCCAAGAAATAAAGGTTGACATATTTGCCGAAGGAGACAGAGTTGATGTAAGTGGTGTTTCCAAAGGTAAGGGTACAGCAGGTAATATTAAGAGATTCAATGCCCATAGAGGACCTATGAGACACGGTTCTAAGTTCCACAGGGCCCCTGGTTCCATGGGTGCTTCTTCAGACCCATCAAGAACCTTTAAAGGTAAAAAACTCCCAGGAAGAATGGGTAACGAAAATACAACAGTACAAAACCTAGAGGTTGTAAAAGTAGACGCTGAGAAGAACTATATAATCGTAAAAGGTGGAGTACCTGGAATAAGAGGCTCACTGGTCATGATAAAAGATACAGTGAAGGCATAATAACGGTGAGAAAGGAGGAAGTGCTATGCCTAAGGTAGCGTTATATAATATAGCTGGACAGCAAGTAGGTGATATAGACCTTAAAGACAGTATATTTGGTGTAAATGTTAATGTTGAAGCTATGCATCAAGTAGTTAAAATGCTCTTAGCTAATAGAAGACAAGGAACCCAATCAGCTCTTACACGAGCAGAAGTGCGCGGTGGCGGAATCAAACCCTGGAGACAAAAAGGAACAGGAAGAGCAAGACATGGAAGCATCAGATCTCCTCAATGGACTCATGGAGGTATTGTGTTCGCTCCGAAGCCAAGATCTTATAGATATACAGTGCCAAAGAAAATAAGAAGAATCGCAATGAAATCTGCTTTAAGTTCAAAAGTTAATGAAGAGAATATAATCGTTTTAGATGACCTGAGCTTTGAAGCTCCGAAGACTAAACAAGTAGTGAATATGCTTCAGAACTTAAAGGTTGATACAAAGGCTCTCATAGTTTTGGCAGAAAAGAATGAAAATGTTGAAAAATCCGCTAGAAATATACCTGGTGTTAAGACTTCTTTGGTTAATACATTGAATGTATATGACATTTTGAAATATGACAAATTTATCATAACTAAATCAGCGGTTGAGAAGGTTGAGGAGGTGTACCTATAATGAATGCCTATGATATCATAAGAAGACCTGTTATAACTGAAAGAAGCATGAATGATATGGCAGATAGAAAATACACCTTTATAGTAGACATAAATGCTAATAAATACCAAATAAAACAAGCCGTAGAGGAAATCTTTAAAGTAAAGGTTGAAAAGGTAAACACAATCAAAATGATGGGTAAGATGAAGAGAATGGGCAGATATGAAGGAAGAAGACCCGGATACAAAAAAGCTATTGTTAAGCTTACCCCTGACAGCAAGTCAATAGAATTCTTCGAAGGCCTATAATTTAGAGCTTAGATTTCAGAACTCAAAACCCAGGATATCAGGGTAGGGTGCTGGAACAGCTGAATAGTGAAAAATGGAAGCGGTCGCCGATAATTACCGCTTGAAACAGGAGGAGAAATAATATGGCGATAAAGAAATATAAACCAACTTCTCCCGCAAGAAGATTTATGACGGTTTCAACGTTTGAGGAAATCACAAAAACAGAGCCGGAAAAATCCCTGGTTCAAATATTGAAGAGCAAAGCGGGAAGAAATAATTATGGAAAAATAACAGTAAGACATCATGGTGGCGGACATAAAAGAAAATATAGAATAATCGACTTTAAAAGGGATAAAGTTGATATCCCTGCAAAAGTTGCTGCTATAGAGTATGATCCAAACAGAACTGCAAACATAGCATTGTTAAACTATGTTGATGGTGAAAAAAGGTACATTATTGCACCTCATGGCTTAAATGTAGGAGATACAGTAATATCCTCAGCTGATGCAGATATAAAGGTTGGTAACGCATTACCTTTGAGAAATATACCTGTTGGTACCTTTGTTCACAATATTGAGCTTAAGGCTGGCAAAGGCGGTCAGTTGGTTAGAGCGGCAGGAAACGCAGCCCAGCTTATGGCTAAGGAAGGCGATTATGCCCAAATAAGACTTCCATCTGGTGAAGTTAGAATGGTAAGACTGGAATGCAAGGCAACTATCGGTCAGGTAGGCAACCTTGAACACGAAATAGTCAGCATAGGTAAAGCTGGAAGAAGTAGACATTTGGGAATAAGACCTACAGTAAGAGGTTCTGTTATGAACCCAGTGGATCACCCACATGGTGGTGGTGAAGGTAAGTCACCGGTAGGAAGACCTGGACCTTTAACTCCTTGGGGTAAACCTGCCCTTGGTTATAAGACAAGAAATAAGAAAAAAGCATCAAGTAAGTTCATTATTAAGAGAAGAAATGAAAAATAATTGCAGTGTCTATGGGTTGCTGGCTGCGAGTTAGAAGTACTGCTAGCACGCAGCATGCAACAAGAAAGTCAGGAAGGAGGCATATTAATGAGTAGATCAGTTAAGAAAGGGCCTTATGTAGATGAAAAACTATTAAAGAGAATAGTTGAAATGAATAAATCAGGCAAAAAGACCGTCCTCAAAACCTGGTCAAGAAGCTCCACAATTTTTCCGGAGATGGTAGGTCATACTATTGCTGTTCATGATGGAAGAAAACATGTTCCGGTTTACATTGTTGAAGATATGGTAGGACATAAATTGGGAGAGTTCGCACCTACTAGAACCTTCAGAGGACATGGAGATCATACTGAAAGATCAACAGCACTTAAATAAAAGCTTATTACGGAAGGAGGCAAATCCTGTGGAAGCAAGAGCAGTGGCAAGATATATGAGAATTTCCTCTAGAAAAGTTAATATTGTGATTGACTTGATCAGAGGTAAAAAAGTGGGTGAAGCTTTTGCAATTCTTAAGCATACACCAAAAGCTGCATCTGTTATATTGGAAAAACTATTAAAGTCAGCTGTGGCAAACGCTGAAAACAATCACAACATGGATGTTGATAAATTATATATTTCTGAGGCCTACGCAACTCAAGGACCTACCCTTAAAAGATTCAGAGCGGCCGCAAAAGGGCGTGGCGTTCGAATACTTAAGAGGACCAGTCATATAACGCTTGTTGTTAAGGAAAAGGAATAAAGAAGGAGGGGATTTTTAGTGGGCCAAAAGGTAAATCCACACGGACTTAGAGTGGGCATAATCAAGGACTGGGATTCTAAATGGTACGCTAGTGACAAGGATTTTTCAGACCTTTTGATAGAAGATAATAAAATTAGAGAATACCTAAAGAAAAAGCTATTTTCTTCAGGTATATCAAAGATAGAAATCGAAAGAACCGCCAACAAGGTTAGAATCAATATAAGCACAGCAAAACCAGGAATGGTAATCGGTAAAGGCGGAGCAGGCATTGAAGCTCTTAGAAAAGAAGTTGAAAAACTTACAAACAATAAGAGTGTCTCAATAAATATATCAGAGATAAAAGTACCCGAGCTTGATGCTCAATTGGTTGCAGAAAATATAGCAGCTCAATTGGAGAAGAGAATATCCTTCAGAAGAGCTATGAAGCAGGCTATGCAGAGAACTATGAGAAGCGGAGCGAAAGGAATCAAGGCTATGACCTCCGGAAGACTTGGAGGAGCTGAAATAGCAAGAAGTGAATGGTACAGAGAAGGTACAATTCCGCTTCAGACTTTAAGAGCAGATATTGACTATGGCTTTGCGGAAGCTCACACTACCTACGGAAGAATAGGTGTGAAGGTTTGGATATATAAAGGGGAGGTACTTCCAGAAGCTAAGAAAGTAGTTGAGGAAGGAGGAGCAGAATAATATGTTGATGCCAAAAAGAGTAAAACGTCGTAAGCAAATGAGAGGCAGCATGGCAGGTAAGGCTTTAAGAGGTAATAAAATAACATATGGAGAATACGGTTTACAAGCAGTGGAGCCAGCATGGATAACAAGCAATCAGATAGAAGCTGCCAGAATTGCTATGACTAGATATATAAAGAGGGGCGGTCAGGTTTGGATAAAGATATTCCCTGACAAGCCGGTTACAGAAAAACCTGCTGAAACTCGTATGGGTTCGGGTAAAGGTTCACCAGAATACTGGGTTGCGGTAGTAAAACCAGGAAGAGTATTATTTGAAATTGCGGGTGTATCCGAGGAGGTTGCACGAGAGGCTATGAGATTAGCTATGCATAAGTTGCCCGTGAAGTGCAAATTCGTAGCCCGTCAGGAAACTGAGGAAGTGGGTGAAGGTAATGAAGGCTAATAAGATCAGAGAAATGTCATCTAACGAACTTGAACAAAAGCTTTTAGAACTTAAAGGTGAACTTTTTAATTTGAGATTCCAAATGGCTACAGGTCAGTTGGAAAACCCTATGAGAGTAAGAGAAGTAAAGAAATCCATAGCACGTATTAAAACTATTCTCAGGGAAAAGGAACTCAAGGCTGTAGAAAACAAATAGTTGAGAGGAGGCAAGGTCCGTGGAGAGAGGTAACAGGAAGACTAGAATTGGTAAAGTTGTAAGCGATAAAATGGATAAAACAATTGTAGTCGCCATTGAAACACTGGTTCGTCATCCGCTTTATAAGAAAACCGTTAAAAGAACTACTAAATTTAAAGCCCATGATGAAAACAACGAGTGCAAAGTTGGCGATAAAGTTATGATAATGGAAACAAGACCACTGAGCAGAGAAAAAAGATGGAGACTTGTTGAAATAATTGAGAGAGCAAAGTAAATTCCGAAAGGAGGGTTTTAAATGATTCAGCAGGAATCGCGTTTAAAAGTAGCAGACAATTCGGGTGCAAAGGAACTATTATGTATCCGCGTAGTAGGCGGTTCATTAAGAAGATATGGAAACATTGGAGATATAATAATTGCTTCTGTTAAAGATGCAACGCCAGGTGGTGTTGTTAAAAAAGGTGATATTGTTAAGGCAGTTATCGTCAGGAGCAAGAAAGGTTTAAGAAGACCTGACGGAAGCTATATAAAGTTTGATGAAAATGCAGCTGTAATAATAAAAGATGACAATCAACCAAGAGGAACTCGTATATTCGGGCCTGTTGCTAGGGAGCTAAGAGAAAAAGATTTTATGAAGATAATTTCCTTAGCACCGGAAGTGCTATAAAGGAGGTGGCGTCATGGAAAAGAAGAAACTGCATGTTAAAAAAGGAGATACAGTGGTTGTAATCTCCGGTAAGGATAAAGGTAAAAAAGCAAAGGTGCTCGTATCTTATCCAAAGGATGGCAAAGTTATAGTTGAGGGTGTTAATATGAGCACTAAGCATAAGAAGCCATCACAAAAAGTCCAGCAGGGTGGAATCATACACCAGGAATCACCCATATTTGCCTCAAAGGTTATGCTTTGGTGTGATAAATGCAAAAAAGGTGTAAGAATTGGTAAAAGAATTTTACAAGATGGATCTAAGGTAAGATACTGCAAGAGCTGCGGCGATATATTGGATAAATAAAAGGCTCTGAAAGGAGGTAAAATAATTGGCTAGACTTAAAGAAAAATACTTGAATGAAGTGGCTCCTGCTTTGATGCAGAAGTTTCAATATAAAAGTGTAATGGAAATTCCCAAACTTGAAAAAGTTGTTTTGAATATGGGTTTGGGTAATACTAAGGAAAATGCAAAGGCTTTAGATGCTGCTGTATCAGAATTAGCGTTGATAGCAGGTCAAAAACCCGTAGTTATAAAAGCAAAAAAATCAGTTGCTGCTTTTAAGCTTAGAAAAGGGATGAATGTAGGCGCCAAGGTAACCTTAAGGGGAGAAAGAATGTATGAGTTTGTAGATAAGCTATTCAATGTATCTTTACCCAGAGTTAGAGACTTCAGGGGAGTATCTACAAAATCTTTTGACGGTAGAGGTAACTATGCATTAGGTATAAAGGAACAACTGATTTTCCCTGAGATCGATTATGATAAAGTGGACCAAATCAGAGGTATGGATATCATCTTTGTAACAACTGCAAAGACTGATGAAGAAGCAAGAGAATTGCTTAGGCTTCTTGGAATGCCTTATGCAAATTAGTGGATAGGAGGGACGAATGTGGCAAAAAAATCAATGATATTAAAGCAGCAAAGAACTCCGAAATTCTCTACCAGGGCTTATAACAGATGCAAAATTTGCGGCAGACCCCACGGATACTTAAGAAAGTTTGGCATTTGCCGTATATGTTTTAGAGAATTAGCCTATAAAGGACAGATACCAGGAGTGAAAAAAGCCAGCTGGTAAGCGTTATCGTAAAGGAGGTAAGAAATATGGTTATAAGCGACCCAATTGCTGATATGCTAACAAGAATAAGGAACGCTAACACTGTAAAACATCAAACAGTCGATATTCCTTTGTCAAATATAAAGAAAGCCATGGCCGAAATTCTTTTAGAAGAAGGTTATATAAAATCCTTTGAAATAATTGATGACGGTGCTCAGGGCATAATCAGAATAACATTGAAATATACCGCTAACAAAGGCAAAGTTATTACAGGATTAAAGAGAATAAGCAAGCCTGGTTTAAGAGTTTATGCTAAAAAAGATGAAGTTCCCAAGGTATTAGGTGGTTTAGGTATTGCTATAATATCAACTTCAAAGGGAATAATGTCAGATAAAGATGCCAGAAAAGCAGGTTTGGGCGGAGAAGTACTTTGCTACGTATGGTAGCAGATCTTCATAACAGGAGGTGGAAAAATGTCTAGAATAGGTAAACTACCTGTAACAATTCCTCAAGGAGTAGAGGTTAAAATAGATGCAAACAATGCAATTACTGTAAAAGGACCTAAGGGACAGCTTCAAAAGAAATTTGATGAGGACATGATAATTGAAGTAGAAAATGGGGTTCTCACAGTTAAAAGACCAAGTGACCAAAAAGAACACAGAGCATTGCATGGACTTACACGAGCTCTCATTAACAACATGGTTGAAGGTGTAACAAAAGGTTTTGAAAAGACTCTTGAAATCAATGGTGTAGGATATAGAGCAGCAAAGCAGGGCAATAAACTTACTTTGACTATTGGATATTCTCATCCGGTAGAATTCGTTGATCCTGAGGGCATCACAACTGAGGTTCCTGCTCCAAACAAAATAGTAGTTAAGGGTATTGACAAAGAATTGGTTGGTAGACATGCAGCCAACATCAGAGCTACTAGAGAGCCTGAGCCATACCTTGGAAAAGGTATCAAATACAGCGACGAGCATGTAAGGCGTAAAGAAGGCAAAACAGGTAAGTAATAATGGAAAGAGGTGACTCAGATTGATTACAAAGACCAGTAAGAATGACCTTAGAAAGAAAAGACACTACAGAGTTAGAACAAAGGTTTTTGGAACTGCAGAAAGACCGAGACTCAATGTTTATAGGAGTCTTAAGAATATATATGCGCAGATAATTGATGATGAATCAGGTGTTACATTAGTTGCTGCTTCAAGTCTTGATAAAGAATTGAAAGAAAAAGTTGCATATGGTGGAAACAAAGAAGCTGCAAAAGCAGTAGGTGAGTTGATAGCTAAAAAAGCCATTGAAGCAGGAATTAAAAAAGTTGTATTCGATAGAGGCGGCTATATATATCACGGCAGAGTATTGGAACTTGCCAGTGCAGCTAGAGAAGCAGGACTTGAATTTTAATGATAAGGAGGGAATTTAATGCAGCCAATTGATGCCGGCAAGTTAGACCTGAAAGAAAAGGTTGTTGCCATAAATAGAGTTGCTAAAGTTGTTAAAGGCGGAAGAAACTTTAGATTTAGCGCAATAGTTGTTGTTGGAGACGGAAACGGCTATGTAGGCGTAGGAACTGGAAAATCTATAGAAATTCCGGATGCAATAAAGAAGGGCATTGAAGATGCTAAAAAGAATATGATAAAGGTACCAATTGTTGGAACTACAATACCTCACGAAGTGATCGGAAAATCCGGCTCTGGTAGTGTACTATTAAAACCTGCTGCAGAAGGTACAGGAGTTATAGCAGGTGGACCAGTAAGAACGGTTCTGGAATTAGCAGGTATAAGAGATATAAGAACAAAATCTCTAAGATCTAATAACCCTAGAAATATGGTTAATGCTACAATGCAGGGCCTCTCATCCCTTAAGACGGTAGAAGAAGTTGCCGAACTTAGAGGAAAAACAGTTGAAGAGATACTAGGTTAGGGGGGAAGTACCTTGGCTAAAATTAGAGTAAAGCTGGTTAAGAGCATAATAGGTAGAAAGAAAGATCAAATTGATACAGTAAAAGCCTTGGGCTTAAAGAAATTGCACAGCGTAGTTGAGCATGAAGATACACCACAGATCAGAGGTATGATAGACAAAGTATCATTCTTGCTAGAAGTAGAGGAAATATAGTAAGGAGGTGTAAACAGCCATGAAATTACATGAATTAAGACCTGCTGAAGGTACTACAAAAAACAAAAAGAGAAGGGGCAGGGGAACAGCCACCGGCCAAGGCAAAACAGGCGGTAGAGGACAAAAAGGACAGGGTTCACGTTCTGGTGGCGGTGTGAGAATAGGTTTTGAAGGCGGTCAGATGCCTTTATATAGAAGACTCCCTAAAGTAGGATTTACAAACATATTCAGAAAAGAATATGCTGTAGTAAATGTAAGCGATTTAGATATTTTTGAAAATGGTGCTGTAGTCACTCCTGAAGAGTTGAAAAAGGTTGGATTAGTTAAAGCAGAAAAAAGCGGCATCAAAATACTAGGTAATGGAGAAATAAATAAACAATTAACAGTTAAAGCTAATAAGTTTAGTAAGGCAGCTGAGGAGAAGATCATAGCATCAGGAGGAAAGGTAGAGGTGATTTAAGGTGTTTAATATTCTTAGAAATGCATGGAGAATACCGGATCTCAGAAAAAGGATGACATTCACCCTTTTAATGCTTGTGGTTTTCAGATTGGGAAGCTTTATCCCAGTGCCAGGGATGGACACAGAAGCTCTTGCCACCTTGATTCAATCAGGAGGACTGCTAAGCTTCTTTGATGTAATTTCTGGTGGAGCATTTGCTAATTTTGCGATCTTTGCAATGGGAATAACACCGTATATTAATGCCTCTATTATAATGCAGTTGCTTACTATTGCTATACCAAGCCTTGAGGCTCTTGCAAAAGAGGGAGAAGAAGGAAGAAAGAAAATCGCACAATACACAAGATATGGAACAGTTGTGCTGGCTTTGATACAAGCAGTAGCATTGAGCATAGGATTAAAGAGATTTCTTATTAGCACAGATTTTATATCTATAACTTTAGTTGCTTTATCACTTACTGCCGGAACAGCTTTTCTAATGTGGTTGGGAGAACTTATAACAGATAAGGGAGTAGGAAACGGTATATCCCTTATTATATTTGCAGGTATAGTATCTAGAATTCCTGTAGGAGCTACTCAGCTGATTAACCTCTACAAGGCAAAAACAGCTTCAATTATTGAGCTCATCGGTTTCGTGATAGTAGCTATACTAATAATCATGGCAGTCGTCCTGGTTCAGGAAGGACAGAGAAGAATACCTGTACAATATGCAAAAAGAGTCGTGGGAAGGAAAATGTATGGCGGGCAGAGCTCACATATTCCTTTAAAAGTAAATCAGGCAGGGGTAATACCTGTAATATTTGCAATGTCAATAATTGAATTTCCAAAGCAAATAGCAGGATTTTTCCCAGGCAGTGCGGCATATAACTTTTTCACTAAATATTTTGCATGGGGAACATGGCTCCATGGAATATTATATGCACTGCTCATAATTGGTTTCACTTACTTCTATACTGCAGTTACATTTAACCCAGTTGAAGTATCTAATAATATAAAGAAATACGGTGGATTTATTCCAGGTATCAGACCCGGAAAGCCCACTGCAGATTTTATACAGAGATCTTTATCAAGGATTACATTGGTTGGTGCTATTTTCTTAGCTTTAATAGCTATATTCCCAATATTCTTAACGGCATTTACCAATATAAATATATCCTTTGGAAGTACTTCTTTACTAATAGTTGTAAGTGTCGCCATGGAAACTGTTAAGCAAATAGAAGCTCAGATGATAATGAGAAATTATCAAGGCTTCTTGAAGTAATTACAGAATGGAGATGTATGTAAATGAGAATTGTATTATTAGGCCCTCCTGGAGCCGGTAAAGGCACACAGGCTGTAAGATTGGTGGAAAAATACAATATACCCCATATATCTACAGGCGACATATTTAGAAAAAATTTGAAAGAAAAGACTAAATTAGGTCTAAAAGCGAAAGAATATATGGATAAGGGTCTTTTAGTGCCTGATGAATTGGTGGTTGACATAGTTAAGTCAAGGCTTATGGAGGATGACTGCAAGGAAGGCTTTTTACTGGATGGCTTTCCAAGGACCGTAGAGCAAGCCGACGCTTTAGAAGCTGAGCTGAACAAGCTTGGTTTGAAGCTAGATGGTGTCATCAACATCGAAGTTAAGGATGAAATATTAATAGACAGACTTACTGGAAGACTGGTATGCCGAAAATGTGGGGCTACCTACCACTCCAAATTCAATAAGCCGAAACAGGAAGATGTTTGTGATGTATGTGGCGGTGAGCTTTACACCAGAGACGATGATAAGGTAGAGACTGTTAAGAACAGACTTGATGTATACAAAAATCAAACTCAACCTCTTATTGATTACTATACAAAAAAAGGTATGTTAAAGACTATAGATGGTGAAGCAGATACTGATACAGTATTTGCAAAAATCTGTGAAGCTTTGGAGTAGCCTATGTATATTAAGTCAAATAGAGAAATTGAAATTATGAGAACAGCTGGTAGAATAGTTGCAGAGGTTCTCGAAAAATTGAAAGAGGTAATCCAACCTGGAATTACTACCAAAGAGATAAATAAACTGGCAGAAGAATATATCAGAAAAAACGGAGCTATACCTGCCTTTCTGGGATATGAAGGTTACCCTGCCAGTGTGTGTACTTCAGTTAATGAGGAAGTAGTGCATGGAATACCGGGACCTAGGGTTTTAAATGAAGGGGACATTGTAGGGGTAGATGTTGGAGCCTATTATGAAGGCTATTGCGGAGATGCTGCCAGAACCTATGAAGTAGGTAGCTGCACCGATGAAGCTAAACGACTGATAAAGGTTGCTGAAGAAAGCTTCTTCGCTGGTATAGAAAAAGCTTACGAAGGCAATAGACTTTACGATATATCTCATGCCATACAAGTCCATGTAGAATCCAGTGGCTTTTCAGTAGTAAGGTCTCTTGTAGGACACGGCATAGGAAAGAATATGCATGAGGAACCTCAAGTACCTAACTACGGACTTCCCCATAGAGGGCCCAGACTGATGGCAGGATTGACACTGGCTATTGAACCCATGATAAATGCAGGAAAGTACCACGTAAAAACACTTTCTGACGGATGGACAGTAGTTACTTCAGATGGAAGCTTGTCAGCTCATTATGAAAATACGATTGTTATTACTGCCAATGGCCCTGAAATATTGACAAAGTTATAGATGAGGTGATTGCAATGGCAAATATGCAGCCTGGTCAAGTAGTCTATTCAACTGCAGGAAGAGATGAAGGAAGAACATTCATCGTACTAAGTATAATAGACGATAACCATGTCTATATTTCAGATGGGGACCTGAGAAAGGTGAGTAAACCTAAAAAAAAGAAGGTTAAGCATCTTAAGTCAACCGGTATTGTAGCAAGTTCAATAAAAGAAAAGCTACTTTCCAATATAAAAGTTGAAGACTTTGAAATCAGAGAATATTTAACTCTTTTAAGTAAAAAGGAACAGGAGGTTTGATTACCTTATGTCTAAACAGGATGTAATAGAAGTTGAAGGCAGGGTTGTTGAAGCATTACCTAATGCCAACTTTATGGTAGAGCTGGAGAATGGACATCAGATTTTGGCTCATATATCAGGGAAATTAAGAATGAATTTCATTAGAATATTACCCGGAGATAAAGTAACAGTCGAACTATCGCCCTATGATCTGACTAGGGGCAGAATCACATGGCGCGGTAAATGATCAAGGAGGGTTTAAAATGAAAGTTAGACCATCGGTAAAACCAATTTGCGAAAAGTGTAAAATAATAAAAAGAAAAGGCAGAGTTATGGTTATCTGCGAAAACCCCAAGCATAAGCAAAAACAAGGTTAAAATCTTTCTAAGGGAGCGGCTGCATCCTATGGATGCCCTTAGTAGGTTTTTATATATTAGATTTAACATACAGTTGGAGGTGTAAAGATTAATGGCAAGAATCGCCGGTGTTGACTTACCTAGAGAGAAAAGAGTAGAGATAGGCCTCACTTATATATATGGCATTGGCAGAAAGACATCAAACAAGATCTTAGCCGAAGCAGGCGTTAACCCTGATACAAGGGTTAAGGACCTTACAGAAGCTGAAGTAGGTAGATTAAGAGAAGTAATAGATAAGAATTATAAAGTTGAAGGTGACCTGAAAAGAGATGTTGCTTTAAGCATCAAGAGACTTATGGAAATAGGCTGCTACAGAGGATATCGTCATAGAAGAGGACTTCCTGTAAGAGGCCAGAGAACAAAGACAAATGCCAGGACAAGAAAAGGTCCTAAGAGAACTGTTGGTGCAAAGAGAAAGAAGTAATATGATTTCCTAAGAAAAGGAGGTATAATCAAATGGTTGCAAAGCCAAAGGCTAAAAGGACAAGAAAGAGAAGAGAAAGAAAAAATGTTGAAAAGGGAGCTGCCCATATACAGTCAACATTTAACAATACAATAGTAACTCTTACAGATGCAGCAGGTAATGCACTTTCATGGTCCAGTGCTGGATCATTGGGATTCAGAGGTTCAAAAAAGAGCACACCCTTTGCTGCTCAGATGGCTGCAGAAGTAGCTGCTAAGGGAGCTATGGAACATGGATTAAAAACAATTGAAGTATATGTTAAGGGTCCAGGTTCAGGCAGAGAGGCTGCTATAAGATCATTACAGGCTGCAGGACTTGAAGTGAGTATGATAAAGGATGTAACACCCATACCACACAACGGTTGCAGACCACCAAAACGTAGGAGAGTATAATAACAGGAGGTGTGACGATTGGCCAGATATACTGATGCAGTATGCAGACAATGCAGAAGAGAAGGCATGAAGCTGTATCTTAAAGGTGACAGATGCTATACTGATAAATGTGCAATAGCTAGAAGAAATTATGCTCCAGGACAGCATGGACAAAACAAGAAAAAGCTTTCTAACTATGGTCTTCAGTTAAGGGAAAAGCAAAAGGTTAGAAGAATATATGGAGTATTGGAAAAACAGTTCAGACTATACTTCGAAAAGGCTGAAAGAATGAAGGGTGTAACAGGTGAAAACCTATTGACACTTCTTGAACAGAGATTGGATAATGTAGTATACAGAATGGGCTTCGGTGATTCAAGAAGCGAAGCAAGACAACTTGTAAGACATGGACACTTTACTGTAAATGGTAAGAAGGTAGATATTCCATCTTATCAGGTAGAAATAAACGATTTAGTAGCAGTTAAAGCTAGCAGCAAAAATTCTGAGAAGTTTAAAGCTTTAGCGGAAGCAGCAGCAGCAAAAACTGCTCCTCAGTGGTTATCTGTAAATGCAGAAATGATGGAAGCAAGAGTTATATCACAACCTACAAGAGAAGATATAGATTTACCAATAGAAGAGCATCTAATTGTAGAGTTGTACTCTAAGTAATATTATTAGAATCAGTTACCCTCAAAAAATATAAGTATGGTAGTATAAGGAGGGTTTTAATAGGATGATAGAGATAGAAAAGCCTAAAATTGAATGCGTAGAAATGTCAGAAGACTCAAAGTATGGGAAATTCGTGGTAGAGCCTTTGGAAAGAGGTAACGGAACTACCCTTGGAAACTCCTTGAGAAGGATATTGCTTTCCTCCCTGCCGGGTGCTGCAGTAACCCAAGTTAAGATCGATGGAGTACTGCATGAATTTTCAACAATTCCTGGTGTTGTAGAAGATGTTGTAGAAATAATACTAAACATCAAAAATCTTGCTTTAAAGATGCATGGAGAAAGCAATAAGATAATTAAGATTGATGCTCAGGGCGAGGGTGTAGTTACAGCAGCTGACATAATTGCAGATCCGGATATCGAGATAGTAAATCCTGATTTGTATATTGCTACTTTGGGTGAAGGCAGCAGATTATATATGGAGATGACAGTGGAAAAAGGCAGAGGTTATGTAACAGCCGATAGGAATAAACAGCCCAATCAACCTATTGGAATAATACCTGTAGACTCTATTTTCACACCTGTCAAAAAAGTGAATTATAGTATCGAGAACACTCGTGTAGGGAATAGAACGGACTATGATAAGCTAACTCTTGAAATTTGGACAAATGGAGCTATAAGTCCCGATGAAGCTGCTAGCTTAGGAGCAAAGATACTAAGCGAGCACCTTAATCTCTTTATAACTCTTACAGATCATGTGGGAGATGTTGAAATATTGGTAGAAAAAGAGGAAGACAAGCGGGATAAGGTATTGGAAATGACCATAGAAGAGCTTGACCTCTCTGTGAGATCTTTCAACTGCTTAAAGAGAGCCGGGATAAATACTGTTGAAGAACTTACTCAAAGAACTGAAGAAGATATGATGAAGGTAAGGAATTTGGGTAAGAAGTCACTTGAAGAAGTTCAGCAGAAGCTCGCGGCACTAGGCTTAAGCTTAAAACCAAGCGACGATTAAGCGATAAGGAGGTATAGTCATGGCAGGATACAGAAAGCTGGGACGCACTAGCAGTCAAAGAAAAGCAATGCTGAGAAACCTTGTTACAGCATTGCTTGAGCATGATAAAATAATGACTACTGGCACAAGAGCCAAAGAGGCCCAAAGCATAGCAGAAAAAATGATTACTCTTGGAAAAAGAGGAGATTTGCATGCTAGGCGTCAGGCATTAGCATATATTACTAAAGAAGATGTAGTTAAAAAGCTATTTGATGAAATTGCACCAAAGTATAAAGAGAAGAATGGTGGATACACCAGAATACTTAAGGTAGCTCCCAGACGTGGAGACGGTGCTGAAGTAGTATTGTTGGAACTAGTTTAAATATAATGGGGCTGGGGGATTAAGTATATGCTTAGTCCCATGTTTTTTGAATTGGGTTTTTTTACTGGTCTGACCCGCCCTAAGTCTCCAGATTCAAAAGTAACTGAGGCCAAGGGCGGCTAAGTCCAGTATGGACTACACTAAAATTTTTCTATGCAAAGTGAAGTCTGGTTCACAGTTTGAGGATAGAGTTATTAGTCTATTTCCTCAACTCTGAACCTTATATTAATGAAGAGGGTATCATAGAGATGATAAAAGCTGAAAATGTTACATATAAATACTCAAGCCATGAGGGTAAAGAATTTTTTGCTTTGAAGGATATTAATATTGAAGTTAAAGAGGGAGAATTCATAGCCATATTAGGACATAATGGCTCAGGAAAGTCTACCTTTGCCAAGCACTTAAATGCATTGCTTCTTCCTTGTGAGGGAACAGTCTATATAAATGGCATGGATACCAGGGACGAAGATAATTTGTGGAATATAAGGCAGAATGCAGGCATGGTTTTTCAGAATCCTGATAACCAAATCGTTGCTACAATAGTAGAGGAAGATGTGGCTTTTGGTCCTGAGAATCTTGGAGTAAAGCCTGAAGACATAAGAAAGAGAGTTGATGAGGCATTACTCACTGTCGGTATGTTTGAATACAGAAAGCATAGCCCCCATCTTCTATCAGGAGGACAAAAACAAAGGGTTGCCATAGCAGGTATACTTGCTATGAGACCTCGTTGCATTATATTGGATGAGCCCACGGCTATGCTTGATCCATCCGGCCGTAAAGAGGTCATTGAAACAATAAAGAAACTGAACAAAGAAGAGAATATAACAATTGTACTAATAACTCATTACATGGATGAAGCCGTAAATGCAGACAGAATATATGTTATGGAGGAAGGCCATGTTGTGATGGAAGGTACCCCTAAGGAAGTGTTTTCAAAAGTTGAAGAGATAAAAGCCCTTGGTCTTGATGTACCTCAGGTAACTGAACTAGGGCATTTACTTATAGATGAGGGGATAAATCTTCCTCATGATATTCTGACTGTCGATGAAATGGTGGTGGAGCTATGTCGATTAAAGTAGAAAATCTAACCCATATATATTCAAAAGACACTGTTTTTCAACATGTAGCACTGGACAATATATCCTTCACCATTGAAGACGGTGAATTCATAGGTCTCATTGGACATACAGGCTCAGGAAAGTCTACACTGATACAACACCTGAATGGTTTGCTGAAACCCACCTCAGGACACATATATATAGATGACGTGGACATCAACTCAAAAGAAGTGCCTTTAAAATTAATAAGGCAAAAGGTAGGATTAGTTTTTCAATATCCCGAACACCAGCTATTTGAAGAGACGGTTTATAAAGATGTTGCATTTGGACCTTTAAATCTCAAACTAAGTGAAGGAGAAATCCACGAGAGAGTAAAATCTTCTCTTGATTTGGTAGGCTTAAATTTTGATGAAGTAAAGGATAAATCTCCTTTTGATCTCAGTGGTGGTCAAAAAAGAAGAGTAGCTATTGCCGGTGTATTGGCTATGAAGCCAAAGGTATTGATACTGGATGAACCTACAGCCGGACTGGACCCAAAGGGTAGAGATGAAATCCTTAGACAGATAAAACTACTTCATGAAAAGGAAAAATTGACAATAATACTTGTCTCGCACAGCATGGAAGATATAGCTAAACTGGTAGATAAGATACTTGTTATGAATAAAGGAAAGATTCAATTTTTCGATACACCACAAAAAATATTCAAGGAAGCGGAAACTTTGGAGAGAATTGGTCTTGGAGTACCTCAGGTGTCAAATCTTATAAGAGAACTGAGGAAAAAAGGTTTCCCCATAGAAGATTGCATATCTGTAGAAGAAGCAAAAAAGGCTATTATAAAAGTGTTAAGAGGTAAGAAAGATGCTTAAGGATATAACAATAGGACAATATATACCCGGTGATACACCTGTTCATAACCTGGACCCAAGAGTTAAAATAATAATTACATTTGCTTTTATTGCTGCACTATTTTTTATAAATAAATTCTTTGGATATTTGTTTGTTATTGGATTTATGGTAATGGCAGTGTATCTTTCTAAAATACCTGTCAGATACCTCTTTAAGGGACTCAAACCTCTGATAGTCATAATACTGCTTACTGTTGCGTTGAATATTTTTATGACAGAAGGAGAAGTTATATATACACTTTGGAAGTTGAAAATAACGAAGGAAGGTTTAATCCAGGCAGGGTTCATGGCCCTAAGGCTCATATTTCTAATAACAGGAGCTTCGTTATTGACTCTTACTACCTCTCCCATATCCTTGACTGACGGTATAGAAAAGCTTTTGAATCCCTTGAAAAGAATTGGAGTTCCTGCCCACGAACTGGCCATGATGATGACCATAGCGTTGAGATTCATACCAACTCTACTGGAGGAAACAGACAAGATTATGAAGGCTCAAATGGCCAGAGGAGCTGACTTTGAAACCGGAAACATAATAAGCCGAGCCAAGGCAATGGTTCCATTGTTGGTGCCACTTTTCATAAGCGCCTTTAGAAGAGCAGATGAATTAGCTTTGGCTATGGAAGCCAGATGCTACAGAGGTGGAGAAAAGAGAACCAGAATGAAGCAACTGGTTATAGAATCTAGAGATTATATAGCCATTACTATTACAGTTATTTTTTTTGCAGCCATATTATGGAGTAGGTATTTGGTAAAATGAGAAATATAAGAATAATTATAGAGTATGATGGAACAAACTATAGTGGATGGCAGATACAGAAAAATGCGCCATCTATACAAGAGGAAATACAAAAGAGTATAAAAAAAATAACAGGAGAAGATGTGAACCTCATTGGTGCTGGTAGGACTGACGCAGGGGTCCATGCTAAAGGGCAAACTGCAAATTTTATTACCGGCAGCAGAGTTCCCGCTGATAAATTTGCATGGGCTCTGAATTCGGTTCTGCAAAAGGATATTGTCATAAAGAGTTCGGAAGAGGCTTCTCTTAGTTTTCATTCAAGATATGATGCTAAATCCAAGATATATAGCTATACTATACACAAAGGCCTATTTCCTCCTGCCATAATGAGAAACTATGTATATCATGTAAACTTTGGCAGCAAAATTGATATGGAAAAAATGAAAAGGGCAGCAGACTGCTTTGTAGGAACCCATGATTTTAAGGCCTTTATGGCTACAGGGAGCAATGTAATAAATACTATCAGAACCATATACAGCATCAAAATTGAAGAGAATGAAGAATACATTAGAATCTTTTATCATGGAAATGGATTTTTATATAACATGGTAAGAATAATAACGGGAACAATAATTTATGCAAGTATAGGGAAAATGAATGCCGATAATATTCCTGAAATAATAAAAAAAGGAGACAGAGAATTGGCAGGAATCACTGTCCCTGCCCATGGCTTATGTCTGGAAAAAGTATACTATGACTAATCATATTGTCAATTTTGTATTGACACACTAGGTTCATTGTATTAGAATATTAGTGTTGCTTATTTATGATCCACTGCCCCGGATCTAGGTATTGACAACATTTAATTATAGACAAAAATTGCTGGAGCTTTGAAGGCTAAATTGTTTCTATGTGGGATTTGAAACTTATGCCTTTGAAGGTTCGTTTGCGTTAAATTTTATAATATCATGTTATGCTTAAACAAGGAGGTATAGGGATGAAGTCATTTGTGGCAAAGGCTGAAGATGTTCAGAGAAAATGGTATGTTATAGATGCAGAAGGCAAAGTCCTTGGAAGATTGGCCAGTGAAGTTGCAAAAATTTTAAGAGGTAAACATAAACCTATATATACACCCCATGTAGATACAGGTGATTTTGTTATAATAATAAATGCAGAAAAGGTAGTTCTTACAGGAAACAAGCTAGATCAGAAGATGTACAGAAAACACTCTCTTTATCCAGGAGGATTGAAAGAGACTCCATACAGAAAGATAATGGCTACAAAGCCTGAAAGAGCCATTGAAGAAGCAGTTAGAGGCATGCTTCCTCACAACAGTCTGGGCAGAAAGATGTTCAGAAAATTAAAGGTATATAAGGGTTCAGAGCATGAACATCAGGCGCAAAAACCTGAAGTACTCGAGCTTGATATATAATTTAGGAAGGAGGAAGTTGTTGTGGCTAAAGTTCAATATTATGGTACAGGTAGAAGAAAACACGCTGTTGCCAGAGTAAGATTAATACCTGGAGACGGTAAAATAATTATAAATGGTAGAGATATAGATAGCTATTTTGGATTGGAAACTCTTAAGCTTATAGCAAGACAACCATTGGTATTGACAAATACAGTGAGTAAGTTCGATGTGCTTGCAAATGTAAACGGTGGAGGCTATACAGGCCAGGCCGGTGCAATAAGACACGGTATTTCCAGAGCATTATTGGAAGCTGATAAGGGATTAAGACCCGTATTGAAGAGGGCTGGATTCCTCACAAGAGATCCAAGAATGAAGGAAAGAAAGAAATACGGCTTAAAGAAAGCAAGAAGAGCACCACAGTTCTCAAAGAGATAGTATGTTGTCGACTTCGAAGCATGTTTGCTCGAATTCACACAAGTTTGCTGAAAAGAGTATTCAAGCGTCAGGGGAAAAACCTCTGGCGTTTTTATTTTATGCAATAAAAAAGAATAAAAATAATTACCCCCGTGGTTGTTTTACAGGAGGAATTCTGTTGACAAGGCGGGGGTTTTTCATATACAGAACTGTGTATAATGTGGATAACTCAAGGATTAGAGAGAAAAAAGAAAGAGAAATATAGTTAGATTTCCCCTTTTACAAGGCAGTTCCGCACAACGTATATGTAATCGCTACAACGCATAAAACCAAGCATATCTTCTCCGAGCAAACTTTATCACTTTGAGCAAACTTGCTTATTATTTTCCTATTTTTTTACCTTTTTTTATAGGTTTGACTCGTTTAAACAGTCCTTGAGCAAACTTTATAATTTTATCCTGAAAACAGGTGTAACAGGGGCAGTATCAGGGACACAGGGTTTGAGCAAACTTGTGTTATTTCGAGCAAACTTGGATGTTAATCTACATATGTTTATGGGGACGGTATTCCGTCCCCTAAAATATAAAAATAATATAAAGTGTTTTCTTGGCACACTTAAAAAATCCGCTCCCTAAGAATTTGTTATTCGAAAGGAGTTTTTTTAATGAAAAAAATAACGTACAATTTATAACACGTACTGCTCTAATAGCAGCAGCATACGCAGCTCTAACCTATGCTTTTGCATGGATGAGCTACGATCAGCTGCAATTTAGTTAGAGTATCTGAAATTTTAGTATTGTTTGCATTTATAGAACCAAGATATGGCTTGGGCTTAGTTTTAGGATGCAGTTAGCAAATTTAGCAAGCCCATTAGGAGTGATTGACTATAAGGTATGAATAAGGAAAGAAATGAGCAAAACCCATTATTTAGTTGACATGATATATTATGTTGGTATAAAATAACAGGTAGTGAAGTTTGAATATTCATATATATTATAAAAACTGAATATTGGGGGTGCCAAAATGGACCATGTAGTTTATGTGGATGCAAAGGCAAAGGAATTGGAAGAACTTATTGCAGGAACAAAAACCATGATTATAAGGGGTGCAACAGGCAGAAAGTTGCCCTATGGTAGAGTAAACATGGAAGACATACTATACTTTATTAATAATGATGGTGAAGGTAAAGTTTGGGTAAAAGGAAATGTGACCGATGTATATAATTCAGATAAAATGGCTGAAGATGAGTCTATTTCATTGGCTGAAAAGAATCAAGATAAACTGGGATTGACTGAAAAGCAGTTTGAAAAATGGGCAGGGAAAAGATATATTGTCTTAATTCAGGTTGGAAATATAGAGACTATAGATCCTTTCGAAATTGACAAGAGCAACTACGGAAATATGGATGATTGGCTGCCGTTTGAAAACATAGATAGTGTAAGGTTATAATGAAAATGTACATAAGGAAAAACAGACTTCTGTTTTCATTGGTGATATCTGCGGCCATATTGTGTCTAATACTTACCTACATTTTTCCTATCAATAGGTATCATCCTAACTCTCCCTATGATCCAGAGGTGTGGATTTCGAAATATTACTATAATTCAAATGAACTACTGGATGTCAAGTTTAATACCCATAACCGGGGAAGGTTATATTTTGATATTTTATTGAATGGAGCAGAGGCAGAGGCTTACTTTGATACGGGAAATGCCTTTGGCATATGTGTCCCTGAACAAGTAGCACAAAAAGGCAATTTCCAAATAGACAACTATGCCAATGTATATAACTCAGAAGGTGCTTTAATATCTAAGTCATCTCGATTTAAAGTGAATAGTTTTTATATTGAGGGCAAGCAAATGGAACTTGGTTCAGGTATTATTATTGATGGGAAAGACAATTATTTCGGGTTTGAACCATTTAAGGCAGGTAGGATTACTCTGGATTATGAGAGTAAGAAAGTAGCCGTTAGCAAATCATCACTTCCTGATAATATTGTCACCAGCGAAAATCGGCAGGTTTTTAACTTTTTGACTATGGAAGGAAGCGGAGAAGGTTATATAGTTATACCAGTTAGAATAAATGGACAAGAATACTATGCAATGGTTGACACAGGGGCATCTGTCAGTGTAATAGATAGTGAAATTGCAAGTAAAATAAGTGTAAAACAGAATGTATTCGGAAGAGTTAAACTACAGAATATAGAGATTGGAAGTTTTAAGATTAGTTTTCCATCTGTTTCAGTTCATTCACAGCGAGCTGTAGGACGGGGCATTGAAAAAGAGATAATGGCTACAATAGGTGCTGATGTTCTTTGTCAATTTCTCGTTACAATTGATTATCAGCAAAGGCTTCTAATACTTGAGAGGTAAGGCAATTGCTTTTAGGCATTTACGCACGATTTACACGCGGTTTAAAATATTAAATTTAGATATATCAATATATAGTAGTTGAAATTTAATTATAGTACTTTATATAGTACTTTTTAGACGATTTAATTTTCTACATCAATTACGTAAGAGATAATTTTTACGAAATACAAAATCTCTCAAACAATTATGTTTGGGGGATTTTTTATGTCTAAAAAAATGATTCATGTCAAAAAAACCGTATTTCATGCAACGGACGGTTATAAAAAGGTTTTTTATGATAGATTGAATGAAAGTAATTCTTCATCGGAGGAGGAACACAAATATGAGCAAAAAAATACTCAGTATGCTTCTAATATTGTGCATGATGTTTACTATGCTTCCTGTTTCAACAATGGCAGAAGAAGCGGATTTTACTGTTGGAACAAGGGGAGAAATAATTGAGTTTGTACCCCTTGATGAAAAAGAAAAAACGGTTACGGTAGGGACATCTATTGAGGATCTGGAACTCCCTGAAACCTTGATGGCTACTGTACGAACAGTTCCAGATACTGTGACCGAAATCGTTTATGGTTCTGAAGAAGAAATTACTGTTGATATTCCAGTGACATGGACTTCAGAGCCAGAATACGACATGGACACCGAGGGTGAGTATGTTTTTACCCCGGTAATCGATGGCTATACGGTCAGCGCAGAGCTGCCAAGGATTACAATAACAGTGGGTGCGGCGACCATGAATCCAGTATTCAGCTTTATGTCCAGCAGCAATGTCGCCCAAATAGGCGAAACAAGCTATTCCGCACTGCAAGAAGCAGTAAATGCGGTTGAAAGTAACCAGACGATTAAGCTATTGGATAACATAACCCTTACGGAACCGGTCATCATTCCAGATGGCAATAGCATAGATTTCACTCTTGACTTAAACGGGAAAACGATAGAGACCGGCAATATAACAGCCATACAGCACAACGGCACCGGTGAACTGACCATCACCGACTCTTCAACGGAGGGTGAACAGGGAAAAATCACCAGCAGTGTTGGCACTTTCTCATCAACAGGCACAGTGAAACTGACAAACCTGGGCACTTTGAATATTACCGGAGGTATGGTGCAAAATACAGCCTCAGCCGGATGTGCAATTAACCCCGGAAGTAACGGTACTGTGAATGTATTGGGAGGTACGGTACAAGCTACTACGGGAAATTGCCGAGCGATAAATGGCGGTGATAGTATTAGTGGTACGGTGACGGTAAATGTATCAGGGGGAATAGTGGAAAACACCAGTAACGATGGTTGTGCGATTTATGTTGGAACCTCCAAAACTACCATCAGCGGCAGTGCATTAGTCACCAGTTCTAATTCTGAATCCAACAGCGCTACGGTTTTTCTCTCACCTGACAGCACACTTGATATCAAAGGCGGTACAGTGCAAAATACAAAGGCTAATGGTGTAACGATCCGTAGCAACAGCCAGAAAAGAACCGCTATAAATATTACCGACGGCACAGTAAGAGCTGCTAATGGTAAAGCGATTCACAATGAATACGATGGCAAAATAATTATCAGCGGCAATGCGTTGGTTACCAGCGCAATAAGTGATTCGTACAGCGGTACTATTTATTTAAAATCCGGAAGCAAAGAGGATACCGTCCTTGAAATCACCGGTGGCATAGTGGAAAACACTGATACATCAACCAGCGGCAGAGCAATTTACAATAATGCCAGCGGCGATATTAAAATATCAAACGGCATTGTAGACAGTGCAGGCGGTACTGGCATTTTTGTAGGCAATGGCAAAATTGTGATTTCAAGCGGCACGCCTATCATCAAAGGCGGCGGCATGGCGATGAACAAAGCACCAGATTTAAGCGGCTATACTAACGTAAGAATATTTGGAAGCACAACTAGTACCATTGATACAAACGCTGTTGAGATCACCAAAGAGGACATTGACACGGATGCAGAGGTTAAAACATACAAATATCTAAAGTTTGAGCCTGTTTCTCTTTCTTCAGCTTGTGATATAACAGAGGTAATAACACCGGTAGAAGCAAATATACACGGAACAGACATAACAGCTACTGTCAGCAATGAAACAACCAGCATAAATGTAGATGTAACAGTAAGTACACATGCTACATGGAAGTTATATAGTGACTTAGCATGTGAAAATGAAATAGCAAGCAAGACGATGAATCTGAATGTAGGAGAAAACAAAGCATATATAGAAGTTACAGCGCAGGATGGAACCACAAAGAAGTATACCATAACTATAACAAGACAAGGACGCTCTTATAGTATATATGTTGCCGGCGTACAGGTGACCGATGACAATAAGGACGACATTACCGCACCAGGAATTACCGCGGGAAAAGTTACCTATGACTCCGACACTAATACTCTTACTCTGACCGATGCGAACATTACCTATGCTGGTGGAAATGCCATTAAAACCTTCTTGAAGGATCTAATCGTTGATTTCTATGGTGATAATACTGTCACAAGCACTTCCTCCAGCGATGATAACGCTTTCTGCACCGAAAGTGGAGGCAGTTTCACCTTTAAGGGCGAGGGCTCATTGGACGCCCGTGGTAAATACAGCGGTATCTATGCGTTCGATGATCTTATCATTGAGGGCGGCACGATAAAAGCTTCTGGACAAAAGGTGGGCATTTCCACCAACTGGGGGTCGATAACAATCTCCGGCGGTAATGTGACCGCCGAGGCCACAACAGCAGGCGATAGAACATGCGAGGGCTACGGTATTGCTGAGGATCACTATAGAACACTAAATCTGACTATGAGCGGTGACGCTGTAGTGACCGCAATTGGTATAAGGGGAGCTATAGGTTCTAATAATCTAACCACCAGCAATACAACCCATAACGTGAAGGCGGGAGATAGCGAGTCTGATGCTGAGGTAGTCACCTCACCCGATGAAACAACTTGGGCAAAGCCATATGTCAAGCTAATCCCCGGCTCTACCATCTCCGGCAAAATAACCGACAACGAAGGCAGTCCTATTGAGGGCGCAACCGTTCAAATTCAGAAAGACGGTGCTGACTTCGGAGCACCTGCTACTACAGATGCAGACGGCAAATACACTACACAGGCCGTCCCTAACGGAGAATATACCATCAAGATCAGCAAGAGCGGCTATTTAGACGCAGTTATAGAGAACATAGATGTATCTGGCAGCCCAGTAGTTGATAAAGATAAAGAACTGATTGAGATTCCGAAACAAACAGTAACAATAACAGAAGAAGCTCAAAGCTATACCTATGATGAAACAGGAAAGGCCTTTGAGATTAAAGGAACATCACTTACAGGCTTTACAGTAGAATATTATGTAAATGATGCATATACAACTACTGCACCAAAAAATGCAGGCAAATACAAGGTAAAGGTAACAAGGCCAGAGGATGCAATTTATGAAGCATACAGCAAGGAGATAGCTGATGGACTTGAAATTAAAAAGTTGCCAGTAGTTATCACATGGAGTGGAACAGAAGATTTAGTTTACACAGGAAACCCTGTAACAATTTCAGCAGATGTAACAAATACAGTAGAGGGTGATACAGTAAATGTAACACTTTCAGGAGACATAGCCGAAACAAATGCTGGCACATACAGGGCAGAAGTTGCAGGAGTTGACAATGCCAACTACACAATTGAAGGTGGAACAAATTTAACAAAGGCATGGTCAATAGCAAAAGCAGAAAATGAATGGGTAACACCGCTTTCAATTGAAGGCTGGAAATACGGTGGAACTGCAAAGACACCAATAGCTGCTGCAAGATTTGGAACAGTAGAATTCACATATTCAGATAGTGAAGATGGTATATATACTGAAACTGTACCAACAAATGCAGGAACATATTATGTGAAGGCAACAGTACCAGGAACAGAAAACTATGATGAAATCACAACAAAAGTATCCTTTGTTATTTCTAAAGCAACAGTCAGCAATGGAAGTTCCTCAGATGACGACAGAAGCTCCGATATAGACAGTAGCTCTGCAGATAGCAGCATCCCTGTCATCGTCACTTCACCTTCACCGGACAAGCCTGATTCATCAACGCAGGGAAAAATCAAGATAGACGCCAAGGTAGACGAAAACGGAAATGCTACTGTGTATATCACCAACCTATATGTGACAGAGATCTTTGACAAGGCAATGAAGGATGCAGAGAAAAAGGGTAACGAGGAAAACGACATCACAATGGTACTACATGTGGTAACCGGCAGCAAGTCTGTTTCAAATGTAACTGTCAATCTGCCAAAGATAGTGCAGGACACTATTATTGCCAAGAGAATAGTAAGTACCGTTGTGGTGGTGGATAATCCTAATATTCAAATCGATATGGATTTGGAAGCGGTAGAAGAGATTAACAGCCAAGCAAATTCGGATGTAAATGTTACAGCTGCTCCTGCCGACAGCACTAAGCTGACCGATGAAGCTCAAAAAGTTGTTGGTAGTCGCCCGGTATTCGACCTCAAGGTGAACTATGGCAGCGGTAAACAGGTACAGAACTTTGGAGATGGAAGGGTAACAGTAGCAATTCCTTATACTCTTGGTGAAAATGAGAAAGCTGAGAATATCTATGCTGTATATATAGATGACAATGGGAAGGTCCACTGGCTCAATGACTCTGTCTATGACGTTGAAAATAAGGTTCTGCGCTTCAGTACAAATCATTTCTCAATTTACGGTGCGGGATACAGAGAAGAAGATCATGGGTTTACTGATATTGAAAACCACTGGGCAAAGGGTGACATCGAGTTTGTAGTAAGACAAGGACTATTCAGCGGTACCTCTGAGACAATCTTCAGCCCCGACATGGCTATGACAAGAGGAATGTTTGTCACAGTATTAGGACGAATGGCAAAGGTTGATGTCAGCGGTTACAAAGAGAGCAGCTTTACCGATGTGAAAGAGGATTCTTACTACATGAGCTATATAGAATGGGCAAGATTAAACAACATCATAAAGGGTATAGGCAATGGAATTTTTGCTCCTGATCAGTCTATCACACGAGAACAGATGGCAGTCATTATGCAGAACTTTGCCAAAGCCCATGGCTTTAAACTGCCGAAGGTTAATGAAGAGAAGGCTTTTGCAGATAGTGATAGCATAAGTGCTTATGCTAATGAAGCCGTACAGGAGATGCAGATGTCAGGCATTATAAACGGCAAGGGTGGCAACATTTTTGACCCACAGGGTGAAGCTACTAGAGCAGAAGTTTCAGCGGTTCTGCGACGTTTTATGGAACTCTTGATTTCCAACGGTGCACAAACATACTAAGAGTCATTGAATTACAAGCCTTTTACACAGGATTCACATATGATTTATAATATAAGCAATTATATTGTCAAAATATATTTTAAGGAATTAAAAACACGACTGTATATAGCTTATTTTGGATTATGTGATTCAGTACATCATTTATCAAAGAGATAATATTAATAAGTGTTTAAAAAATAGAGCTACAGAAGTGTGGCTCTATTTTTGATTCACACTATTATATTATATCAAACAGCCTATTCGTACAGTTAAATATCTTATAGGCGTAGTCCTATATAACGGTGTATTTTTTCAAAAGTGTATAATACTAAAACAAGATTTGCAACATTAAACGGGTTAAAAGAATCATAAGCGAACTACAAAAATTATTTATAAAGGTAAAAACAGTACTTTGAGCTGGGGAAGTTATCCATATGAAATTTAGTGTTTTGAAAAATGTAGGAGGGTTATTGTGACTAATGAAAAAGACAAGAATGTAAAAAAAGTAGAAAGATACAGATGGGTTGTTTGGAGTGTCCTTGCAGCACTATATGTATTTGTTACCTTTCACCGTATGGCTACTGGAGTTGTTAAGACAGATCTTCAGGATGCCTTTAAAATCGGTGCAGCTCAGTTTGCTAACATTGGTTCCATGTATCTCTACGCCTACTTTATAATGCAGATTCCATCAGGAATACTGGCAGACAAACTTGGACCCAGAAAGACAGCTACTTCATTTTCTATACTTGCAGCAATAGGCTCAGTAATATTTGGGCTGGCTCCAAACATAATGATTGCCTATCTTGGAAGATTTATAGTTGGTATCGGAGTATCTGTTGTATTTGTCTGCCTTATTAAAATTCAATCAAGATGGTTTTATTCCAGAAATTTCGCTTTAATGGTTGGATTCGCAGGAATAGCTGCAAACCTTGGAGCAATACTTGCTCAAACTCCACTTGTTATAGCAGCAAGCACCTTTGGATGGAGAAAT